>JALNYD010000234.1 GCA_023230025.1 Candidatus Cloacimonadota bacterium
TCAGGGCATGATAATCGGCGATGAAGTATCTGGCTTCGCAGCTTTCACTAAGCTTCAGGGCGGGTTGAATGGCTCCCAGAAAGTTACCAATATGGGGGATACCTGTAGGTTTGATGCCGGTTAATGCGATCTTTTTCATTTCCTGTTTATTCCTTTATAAATCCAGCTAGTTCGTCTGTCAAAGCGTCGGTGATTTCCGCGGATACCAGGAGTGACTGATTCTCCGGGATATTCTCGAAGCTGATGGATCCATCTATCTCCGGTGCTTGCCACCACAATCTTCCGCTCAGGGTTTCAGTTTCCGGATCATATTCTTCGATCAAAGCTTGGTGGATCTTGCCAACAAAGCTTTGCATCTTCTTCTCTTTTATCCTGGCGATCTTCCTGGCATACTTGAGCTCAAGTTTTTCTACATAATCACGCAGGGGATCATCGTCAAGATTGATGTAGTCCTCTTTTTCGGGCGAGTATCCAAATACTCCCACGTGCAGAATATCCACTTCGGCAAGAAACTTATCCAGCAAATCCAAATCAGTCTTAGTCTCATTGGGATAACCCACCATGATCGTGGTGCGGAACACCGCTTCCGGGATTTTTTCTTTGATACTCCCAAAGAGCTCTTTCAATTCTTCATAACTCTTTTGACGGTTCATGGATTTGATCACTCTCGGGCTAACGTGTTGGATCGGGATCTCAAAATACGGCAGCAGCTTGGGATACTTCTGCCAAAGCTCCAGCCAGGACAGTTCAAAATGATCCGGATGCATATACATCACCCTGATCCAATCGTATATATCAAGTTCACACAATGCTTCGAGTAGTTTGGGCAGAGCCTTGTAACCATAGATATCTGTGCCATACATGCAGGTATCCTGAGCGATTATGACCAGTTCCCTGCCATCGTTTTGCATAGCTTTGGCTTCTTCCACAAGTTTTTCGATGGGTTCAGATACCAGCTTACCCCGGATGGTGGGAATCATGCAATAACTGCAATAATTCTCGCAACCGTCAGAGATGCGCAGATATACATATTGCCCATCGTTAGACTTCACTCGGCCAGCTTCCGGAAGCTTCGCGGATTTGGCATTCTTGGGCAAGACCCGCGTTTTCAGATACTTCTCAAAGCCATCGAAGTCCTTTAGCATGATCCAGGCATCCACTTCGGGATATAATTCCTGATACTCCTCCAAAGCACGCGTTGTAACGCAGCCGGTGACGATCAGCTTAGCTTTGGCAACATCAATGATCAATTCCAGCACAAGGTCTAACTCTGCCAAAGAGCGTCGCAGGAAGGCACAGCTATTCACCAGGATCAGATCCGTCTCAGTTGGATCCCAGGCTGCCTGCATGCCATAGCTCTCCATGATGGCAGCGAAGCGTTCGCTATCCACCAGGTTTTTGGCGCAGCCCAAACTCTCGATGTAGTATGTCATTATTTTAACAGGTGAATGAATAATCCGCTACGCAGTTTGGGTTCAAACCAGGTGGATTTTGGAGGCATGATCTCACCAGCATCGGCAATACCGATCAATTCGTCCATCGAGGTGGGATACATGGCAAAAGCCACCACTTCCCGTCCGCTATCCACACGTCTTACCAGTTCGCCAAGACCGCGGATGCCACCAACAAAGTCGATACGCTTGTCTGTTCTAGGATCATTGATGCCCAGGATGGGGTGCAGCAAATTCTTTTGCAGGATGGAGACATCAAGGTTCTCCACCACGTCACTTTCTTTCCAGCTTCCGGCTTTCGGGCTGATGAAATACCATTTGCCATCGATATACATGCTTACCTGATGCAGATGAGATGGCTTATAATCCGCTCCGGCAGCAACCTCTTCCACAATCCAGTCTTCTTTCACCTTTGCGAAAAACTCTTCTTTGCTATAGCCATTGAGGTCTTTCACCACACGGTTGTAATCAAAGATCTTCAGGTGATTATCGGGGAAGATCACGGTCATAAAGAAGTTGAATTCCTCTTCTCCGGTGTAGTTTGGGAATTGCTCTCTTCTTATCAGGCCTACCTTCGCAGCGCTGGCTGTGCGGTGATGTCCATCCGCTACATAGAGGTAGCGCATTCTGGCAAAAGCAGTTTCGATGGCCTTGATATCGGCATCATTATCCATCAGCCACAAGGTGTGTCCGATTCCGTCATCGCTCTTAAAATCATAAACAGGAGTACTGTTATTGCAAACCTTCGCCACGATTGCATCAATATCGTCCTGATGGCGATAGGTGAAGAATACTGGTGAAGGATGTGCATCGCAGGTATCAACGTGACGGATGCGGTCAGCTTCCTTTTCCGCTCTGGTCAGTTCGTGTTTTTTGATCGTTCCATCCATGTATTCGTCAACCGAGCTCAGTCCCACCAGTCCAAACTGATAACGGCCGTCCATCTCCTGACGATAGATGTAAAACATGGGCTTGTCGTCCTGAATCATGTGCCCGTTTTTAATGTAGTTATACAGGTTTTCCTTTGCTTTTGCATAGACTTTGGGATCATACAAATCAATGCCTTCAGGAAGATCAACCTCTGGTTTTTCTACATGGATGTAGCTGAGTGGGTTCTTTTTGACTTCGATGCGGGCTTCATCCGAATCCATCACATCATAGGGCAGGGATGCAATTGCTTGAGCCTTTTCAGGCACAGGGCGTACGGCTTTAAAAGGTTTGAAGGTTGCCATTTTGTTTTCCTCGTTATTTATTTATGTATAATACAGTTTAAGCACTTTGATCAGATTGAGGTGATCTTCCACCCCAGAGGTTTCGCGCACAGAGTGCATTGCCCACATGGGATTGCCAATGTCGATGGTGCTGAGTCCCAGATTTGCTGCCAGCACCGGACCAACCGTACTGCCACAGGGCATATCGCTACGTACCAGGAATTGCTGACAAGCCACTTTCGCTTTATCACATAGTTCCATGAAGGGTATGCAAGTTGCAGCGGAAGAGGCATAGCGATGATTGGCATTCAGCTTGATCACCGGCCCCTTATTCATCGTGGGGCTATAGTCCGGATCGTATTTCTCGGCATAAGAAGGATGGAAGGCATGCGCCATATCGGCTGAGATCAGGTAGGATTGATGTATAGAGCGATAGAAATCTTCGCGACTGCAATTTGCTGCCAGACAGATGCGCTCCAATAGTTCGGCGAGCAGAGAGGAAAAAGCTCCCTGCGGAGTTTGGCTGCCAATCTCCTCATGATCAAAGAATACTGCTACCGAAGTATGTTTGGGTTTGCCAGCATCCAGAAATCCCTGTAGAATGGCATGAGTCATGGCCAGATTATCCAATCTGCCACAAGCAATCATATCTTCATCAGTACCAATGATGGAAGCTTTCTGCACATCATAGAGATACAATTCATCGGCCACGATATCCGAAGCTTTGATCTTTAGTGCTTTGGCGATGATTGTGTAAAGAGGATTCTCATCCTTTGGGTTCACACTCAGAATGGCTTGCAGATGAGTCTGTTTGTTATATTCAAAACCTTTATTGATTTCCCGATTCATGTGAATTGCAGCGTTTGGGATGATCGCAATGGGCTTTTTGAGATCAACAATCCGGCTTTCGCTACCTTTGGCTGTTCTCACAATCACACGCCCGGATACACTTAGTTCACGATCCAGCCAGGTGTGAACAATGGGGCCACCATATACTTCAACACCCATGCGGGATACGCCACGATCGCATTTATAGCTTTGGGTTTTTAGCTTCAACGAGGGGCTATCTATGTGACTGGCAGCAATCTTAAAGCCACTTTCAGCAGGACTCTTACTGCCGATAACAAAAGCGACTACGGCTGTATCCATGCGGCGGATATAGTATTTACCGCCTTTCTTGAGCTGGAAGCTGTCGCCTTCAACTAGTTCAGTATATCCGGCAGCAGATAATCTCTGTGTGATCTGTTCACTGGCAGTAAAACGTGAATTCGCACTGTCCAGGAAGCTCAGGAAATCTGTAAGGTGTTTATTCATAGTGATATGCTCCATTCTTTATGCTAAAAAGCCATGATTTTGACTTGGCAGTTTATGTCAAGCAAGAGCATAGGCATCATCGACATTGGATGGAGTGGTTGCAAGTTTGCAGGTTTTCAAGTTTTCAGGTTTTCAAGTTTTCGAGTTGTCAAGTTGTCCACGGCTGAGAGCCATTCTTGCATTTTGCCATTAAGTTACGCTGTTTGTTAATCCCGATTCATGCCATTGGATTTCATTTGGCTATCTCTAATCTCCAATGCAGCAAGTAATTAGATTCTTTGCCTCTTTCACTCTTGTCCTCTTTATTCATGAGGGATGCTGCTTGCCACGCTGCCGGAAGTCGAGAGCGCTTGAAATGCTTTGTGCAAAGGGGCATCCCCATTAGTTATCATCACGATGCGGTCACAATGCCGTTACTTTTGTGACCACAAAGTAACGGCATTGTGACCACATCTAATGGGTATGTAACGGAGCTTTCCGAAGCTCCGATAACAAACAAACGGGTATGTAATGGAGCTTTGCAGACTAGCCAGTGACAACAAACTCTTGCCAGGGCTCAGAGATCACCCTCCTGGTATTAGTGTTCAATTGCCGGGGCATTAGTGCTGCCCATCCACTCTTCACAAACACGCTACATCAAACTACTTTGCAGGTGAAGCCCATGAAGAATAC
>JALNYD010000235.1 GCA_023230025.1 Candidatus Cloacimonadota bacterium
ATCCGGGTGACATCTTTACTATTTACTGATCCATCCCCGTTTGCATCTCCCCGAGTCCTTCCAATAAATCCAATTTCTATATTTTCAACAGAACTCAGGTCACCCGTCAGCGTGATAGAATTATCTGGATTTACTGATGCAGATACACCCGCAACGTTAATCGATACGGCATCATTTAGGATCGCAGCGGATCCTGCATATGTTACATCAGGTGCAGTAAGGCTGTGTATCTGAGACTTGTGGAGACGATACGTAATTTTTGCGGGGGTCTCTGCATTCCAGGCCCCACTCATCATATTGTCACTTATGATTGAGACGGGGCTAATGGTCAGCGAACCCTGATGTACCGGATAGAGACTTTCAACGTTTGGACCATCTTCATAATTTCCGATTGCCTTAACATTTATGAGAACCGGGATCGGTGATCCTGCACCTTCCGTTACTGAGACATCTATGGAGAAGAGGTGCAGTTCATCTGCAGTGACGCCGGTTCCGGTAGAATCATACCAGTAGACAAGAGAGGCCTGCCTGTTGTTATAGTAATTTGGATAATACTGATTTTCGTATGTTGAACCAGAACAGATACTGTCCAGAGGTTTTGATCTGTTGAGGGTCATCGTGACTCCGGAAACAGTATTCGGCACTTCGATCTCGAATGATGTGATATTTTCCGCACCATACATTACGATTGGTATTGTTGTTGTTTGACCGACTGTTCCGAGGTATCCATCAGTAATCACACTGATCGTGCCTGAATTTGCCCAAGTTGCATAGAGGGTTATTATACCTCCATCCGTTGTGTTGAGATTTTTTACGATCTGCTTGTCCGAATACTTTGCCGGACCTGATGAAGTTTCCGCCCAGCCGCCAAATACGCCGGTTCCAGTTGTAAAGGTATTACGGCGCAGATTTTGTTCCTGATCATAGGTAAAAATCTGATCCGCCATGGCGCCGCTGCCTCCATTTGAGTTGAATTTAACGGTATAGGTGTGTGGTGTCCACACTGCTTTTAAGATGGTATTATCATAAATTGTGAACGTACTTCCCGGAGCATAGGGCGTGTCCATCCAGTCGTGTTCATTTTTCCATCCGGCAAATGAATAACCAAGTCTCTCAAGAGATCCCTGATCTTTGACCGTTACTAAACTCCCGCTGTCATAGGGGCTGTTTGTGTCGACAGGCGGTACCCCGGCAGCGCCGTTTGGATTATACGTGAGGGTATATGTGATTTTTGTTGTCCAAACTGCATAGAGGATAACTTCAGCTCCCTGGGCGGCTTTAAGATTTTTGACGCTTTGTTTATCGTAATATTTGATCGGGCCTGAGTCGGTTTCGGCCCAACCGGCTAGCTGACAATTATCTTTGACAAATGTGTTGGGGCTCAACGATTCTGCCAGATCATATGTAAGGATCTGATCAGACATTGTGCCAGTACCGCCGTTTGGATCGAATACAACTTTGTAGGTAATGGGGGTCCAGCCAACATAGAGATCGGTGTCTCCGATCACGGTATCATTCTCAAAGTTCCATGATGTACCAGACGGACTGCCAATCTTCCAACTGTTAAAGAGATTTCCTGTTTTGGCAGGATCATCAGGTTTCACGAGAGGAGCCCCTGAAACAGTGACCTGGGTTTCATACAACCAGTATGTTGTTCCGTTCACCATGTGTGAATCCTCTATATAATACGGATAGTCCATATCGTACGGATAATAATCCACATAATAATTGATAACCGGGTTCGTCTGCAGGTAGAGATTATTTCCGGATTTTTCCAGAGAAATACTTGGATGTTCTTCTTCCCACGTTGTGTTCAATGCGAAATTATCATTCCAATCATCGGGTATCGGCACATCACTATAGGAGATGATTGTGCCACTGTTAAATGTAGGAACGATATTTTTTGCACCAGCATCTGATTCAAGCTCGCCAATTACAGTGATACACCGATAATTCTCTAAAAAGACCGTATTACCCACGTCTACTTTTGCAGAGTTTGACATGAAAAATGTGCCGCCTTCTGCCAAATAAACACCATAGTTCTTGTAATAATCATTATTGGCGATGCAACCTCCAGACATATTTAATGTGCCCCCCCTGCTAACATACACCCCACCACCATTGAGATTGGCACTGATGGTTCCACCCAACATTGCAAATATAGCTCCTTGCGGAATATACACCCCACCACCAACATCTGCCTTGTTATTGGAGATATTCCCATCTGACATAGTAAATGTACCCTCATTTATATACACCCCAGCACCAAACCGTGCACTGTTATTGAAGATATTACCCCCTAACAAATTGAATGAATTTCCATTTGATAAATATACCCCACCCCCCTCGGATGATGCAGTGTTGCCAGTTATTGTTCCACCAAACATATTGAACGTGCTCCCAGTTTGTCCATAAACTCCACCACCTAAAGCATTATCGGAGCTATAATAGGCAATAACTCTGTTGTCCGTTATGTACCCACCAGTCATGTTAAATAGGCCACCGTTTTCCAGATACACTCCTCCCCCAGAACCACTATAATAATTCGCAATGTTGCCAGATATGTGTCCACCAGACATGGTTAGTGTACCGCTACGAGCCACATATACGCCTCCAGCAGCATAGGATGATGCAGTATTACCAGTTATTAATCCACCAGATAAGAATAATGTACCATTATTGTAGACCCCACAACCCTTATTTCCAGAAATATTTCCACCAGAGATGTTACACAACCCAAGAGAATAAACACCGCCGCCGTGAGAGGAGGCAGTGTTGTCTGAGATATTACCTCCCGACATCGTAAATACCCCACCCATCTCCACAAATACCCCACCACCATTGCTTGATTTACCTTGATACACATAGGTAGCACTATTTCCCGCAATGGTCCCACCCGACATAACAAAGATACCCCCGCTTGCCACATAGACCCCACCACCATAATATTTCGCAATGTTGCCGGATATGTTTCCAGCAATCATATGAAATATGCCATCATTGGCAACATAAACCCCACCTCCAATATCTGAAGTAAGGTAACCTCCCGTCAGAATAACATCATCATACATGTTGAGCGTACCCGATGACGTGATATTGACGACACGGGTGTTGTTTATCGCAGTTATCATATGGGGATAGCCATTTGATTTGAGCGTGATCGTCTTGTCGATCGTTATTTCATGCATAATGTTCAAATCGCTGACAAGGACCAGCGTGTCCCCGGATCCGGCATAGGCAAGTGCCTGATCCATAGAAGAGAACGTACCCCCTGCACCTACGGTATAGGTGGTTCCAGTCTGCCCACCTGATATTATGCCGGCCATCCGGAAGTTCTGTTGTGCCGTTTTCTCTGCGGAAGTTGAGCTAACTGCACCCACGCTCACCCGATACTGATGCTCCGGAGTAAGATGAGTAGATGATATCGTATAGGTCAGAGTATTTCCAACCTCAATATCTGAAAACTTTGTCTCCCCAGTTGTTACATCCTCTAATGATATTGTGTAATACTCGGCGTTCGTAGAACTTGTCCAGGAAACCACCACATTTCCATAAGAAAGAGCCTGATCTGCGGATGGGGCAGTGATACTGAAATCTCCGGGTGTTATTGCTGATTCGGGGTCATATCCAAGAACGGTTTCTATATAGTTCATATTGTTGTCATATTTAGCTAGAAGATAGTTTTTCGCGGCTGTGCTGTGTTCATATCCATACCCGCGATCAATAACAACGACCGGACAATTTTCGTTATTTCTCTCACTAATTGGCATTGAATAACTTGTGTTCCCATACAACAATCCGTCATTACCAGTATAGGTCTCTTTAGCAAAACCAACAACGTAAGCAAAACGATCATATTCCGGAGATATAAAGGAGCCATCGTCCCCAGTCATTTTACCTACTAAAAAACACCCACCTGAATTTACATTTAGATAACCATAATTTTCAGGATCATTATATTGAGCTTCAGTTGGTGTTAAAACATATTCGCACCATTTTTTGTGGATATTGTAGGGCGACCCCTCATCTGGAAAATTTGACACTTTCATTATATTCAATGGAAGTGAAAATTCCATTGAAGATACTGGATACATTTCTAGTGCTGGACCCACGTTAGGCTGAATATGAGGGTATGCACGCGTTACAGTATCTAATACAGTATCATGCTTTGTAGCCTGATCAGGAATCGTGGCAGAATTAGTAGACACAAATTCGATAACGCCGTCATTTACAACAACACACATGGCTGACGAACGGGCACCTACATTCGTGTCGGAGCCGTATCCCTCAATGAAGTAGATGACCCTGGAGTTTTCACCTACTTCAGGTTCATACTTTGCCATCACAGCAACCAAGGCTTGTTCTCGTGTCGCATCTCCCATGATCTTAGAATTCTCTTCAATACAGTAATCATCTTCATACGTTAATGTAACACCGTTAACATCAGACGTACCTCCGCTGTAGTACAATGCGCTCGCCCCTCCCACGAACAGCAGTGCAGCCAGTAAAAATACGGCGATCATGATACGACAGTTTACGATGGCACGATCATATCTTTCGGTATGCATGCCGGTTTGTTGAATAGATTTTTTCCTCATGGTTACCACAC
>JALNYD010000236.1 GCA_023230025.1 Candidatus Cloacimonadota bacterium
CCTTATTTTAGAATTCTTGAATTGACCTCCCTACTCGGGAGGGGTTGAGACTAGTATTTATTCTAGACCAGTGTAACTCTGCAAAGACTTGAATTGACCTCCCTACTCGGGAGGGGTTGAGACAGAAAGCAACATATTGGCAGACTTCCCGGTGCTATTTCTTGAATTGACCTCCCTACTCGGGAGGGGTTGAGACTTTTTTCTTGGGGGGATAGCTTAAATCAAAAAAAAACTTGAATTGACCTCCCTACTCGGGAGGGGTTGAGACGGTCAAGCCTATCCTTTTTTCTCATCTCATTGTTAAATTGAATTGACCTCCCTACTCGGGAGGGGTTGAGACGAAACTATAAATTTATTATCTCGGAAAACAATTGGACTTGAATTGACCTCCCTACTCGGGAGGGGCTTTGCCAATTGAGAATGTAGCGCTGCTTGCAGCAGCAATTGAGAGTTATGCTCCACGAGCTTGGTATTTACGGCTAGCGATCAAGGAATACTCAGGCGAGGCCGGGGTCCCTGAAAACAGTGTAGCATTCTTTGGAGTGGCTGGTTTGACATCCCAGTCTGGAGGTAGATTGTGGACACACCCGATAAATGTGGTAATCTCATACAAAGATGCCATTGTCGGGATTTATATGGCGGTTTTGAAGCCGCCACAAGGTAGCGGAGCTTTCAGAGGCTTCGTAATCTGATACTAAATTCGTAGCATCGGAATGCTACGTTACGAATGGGAGCAGACTGCGAGCCTCCTATCGGACAGACGGTCGGCGTACCGCCTAATTTTCGTAGCTTCGGAATGCCAGGTTAGGCCCCCGGGCAGCAAGATATCATACAGCTATGCTTGCTCTCCCTTGATTCCGATTCCAGATTCTCCCTGCGGCCCTCTTGAGATGAAGGGATTATACGGTGAACCAGGGCCAGACTATGGGTGAAATGCTCAAGAGCGATTCATGTCTGAGCACCAGCCTTGGATGCCTCCACGCAGAGCTTCCGATTCTGCCATTGCTGCTCGCATATTCAGGATGGAGCCTGCCCGTGAGCAATAATGATTGACAAAAAGCGTAGCATTCAGCACCCTGTTTTCAGGATTGTTTTGTGCGATAAAATACTAAACAAGACCTTTGATCAGGCGGTGCTATGTTCTTTTTTCGTCTTACTTTCAAGGTTCTCAGGCCGATCACGGATTTGCAGTTTTATACCGGAGTGTATTGGAGCGCGATGCTGCGGGATTGGGTGCGTCCTTATACCCCGATGTCTTTGGCGGATATTCACCTTTACCCCATTCCCAGACAGAATGGTGTAACTGAATATCATCCGGGAGATATTGTGGGCTTGGATCTGGCCTCAAGCAGCGCAGCGTTGAGTATTACTACAGCCATGCTGGAGGATGAATTGAGCGGAAAGAGCAGAGCCCGGGATGCCTCATCTCATCAACATTTTGTGCCCGGGGAGAGCATTGAGCTGATTGATTATCAGGCACTACACACAGGAGAACTGGAGCCGGGCTGCGAATATCTGGAGCAAGAGCTGCAGGAATTAAGGACTTGCGAAAGCCTGGATCTGATCTTCCACAGTCCGCTCAGAATGAAACCCGGGACTGAAAAGGAAGGATACAACCGGTTTTTGGATCCCTTGAGTCTGGATTCCAGACTGTTCTTTACTGCCTTCTGCAGGGAAATGGAGCTTCCCATAGCAGTCACAGACTTTCCGGAGCTGATTGAGAAGGGCTTCATCTGGCTGGATGTTCATTACACCAAGAGTTTGGGCGGGATCGTGGGAGCAATGCGGATCAAGACTCCCGCGCAGGAAAATCTGCTTAGAGCCCTGATCTGGGGCCAATACACCGGCTTGGGCAAAAACCGCTCCTTTGGTTTCGGTTTTTATTGCATTCGTGAATCTCGTGGTTTTCGCAGCACTCGGCCACCGGGAGAGCAAGGCATTCTCTTTGGCCGAGCTACTTCGAAGTCCAATCTCCGGGCCGCTTTGGAAGAGCTGAAGGCTTCCTCTCCAGGGCCGGATAACATTGCCAAGGAGGATCTGTGCAGTGCCGGCAAAGCCTATTTACTGAACGCGCAAAAGCAGATGTTGCAAGGCACCCTCCCTCCCGGAGAAGGCCTGATCTTCAGAAAGAAAACCCACAGTGGAGGCTTCAGGCTCATCAAAGTGGCAAATATGAGTGAACGGCATATGCTGCTGGCCATATTGCGACAGGTGGAAGCGGCAGTGGACAGCCTGCTTTCACCCGCCTGCTATTCCTATCGTAGAGGCAGGGACTATCATCAAGCCGCCAGAGCGGTATTTAACTCCTTCAAAAGGGGCTTTGCTTCCGGCATCAAAGCGGATATTTCAGCCTTTTTTGATAGCATTCCGCATCAGGCGATGGCGCTGCTGCTGGAAGGTTTGTTTTATGGAGACCAGATAGCAGGGTTGATCAGCTCGAATCTGCTCAATGGAACACTTGGCATCCCTCAGGGCAATCCCCTTTCACCGCTGCTCTCAAATCTGTATCTCATTCCCTTTGACCGGGCTATGATGCAGCAAAAATGGCATCTGATCCGCTACGCGGATGATTTTTGCGCTCTGGCAGACAGCGAACACAAGGAAAGCCTGAATGTGGGGTTTATCTCCGAACTCCTGGGGCAATTGAAGCTGAGCCTGAGTGCGGATAAGAGCAACAGCTTTGACGCCAACTCCAAGATCAACTATTGCGGCTACAGCATAGATCGCGCGCAGATGCAGAAGATCAAAGAGCAGAAGGCAGGGGATGACTATTACGGCTGTAGCGTGCCGGCTTTCCAGGAAGACATCGTGAAAGGAAAACCGCTTTACCTCACTTTCCGGGATACTTATGCCCGGCTGGATAACAACAGCATCCAAATCCAAAATAATGAAGGCAGCAAGCTATATTCCCTGAAGGAGATCTCACGGATTGTAATCATTGGCAAGCCCAGGGTGTCCGCCGGCTTGATCCAGCAAGCAATCATCCGCGGCAAACCGGTATCCTTCCTCTCCATCACCGGCAAAGCTCTGGGAGGTTTTGCCCAAAGCCGCAGACTGCGTTCGGTTCGAGAGCTTTATAACCCGGTAACGCGTGATTGGGATTCTTTTGCCATCTCCTTCGCGCGCGGGGTCGTGGCCGCCAAAATCCATAACCAACGCATGGTGCTGCGGCAACACCGGATAGATGAGCAAAAGCTGAAAGAGCTGGAACTATCCCTGCCTCAGATTCGTGATTATGATAGCCTGCGCGGTAAAGAAGGTGCTGCTTCCGCGCTCTATTGGAACCACTATCGCAAATTGGTGGAACCCATGTCCTTCCCCCGCAGAGCCTATCACCCTCCGGAAGGTCCGGTAAACTGCCTGCTATCATTGGGCTATAGCATATTGTACTACCGTCTGGCCGAGTGCTTGATGGCAATGCAGATCAATCCCTGGGAAGGCATCTTCCACGAAGCCAGAGGGATGCACATGGCGCTGGCATCGGATATGATCGAGCCCTTCAGGTTTCTGGTGGATCGCATCGTGCTAAGCATGATCCACAATAAGCAAATTACCACAGAGGATTTTATCCGCAGTGAATACTCCAGCTATGAAAGGCTGAGCTCTGAAGCGATGCGTAAATACATCCATCGTTTCGAGTTTACTATGCGTAGCGAGATCAAGCTGGGTGAAGAAGTTCTGAATTGGGCTCTTCTGATGGATCGCTCTGCCGGAAAATTGCTGCAAAGCCTGCGCCTGGGTATAGACTTCATGGCAACCAGGATATCCTGATATGCATTACATCATTGCCTTCGATGTTTCCGATGACAAGGTGCGACGTAAGCTCTGCAAGATGCTGCTGAACAAAGGAGTGAGAATCCAGGAATCCGTCTTTGCGGTAAACCTGAAAAAGCACGAAGTAAAAAGCATGACCAAGAACCTGGAAAAAACCCTGAACAAACAAGGTATCATCCACATCATCAATGTCTGCGGCACTTGCGCAAAAAAATCTCTTGCCATAAACAAGGAGATCGAATATTATGCCACCGATTGATGAAGCACAGTCTGAGCTACAAAAAGAGACGCGCACATCAGCGCCCAGCGTAGAGACATCAGCTATCGTTAATCAGGAAATAATTAAATGACCTTCCCTGCGGGGAAGGGGTTTCAGCGCTTAGTGCAGCAGAGATAGAGCTGCGACTAAGCAAATGGAACTTTGCTGCTTGAGCTCGCAAGCGCCAATTCATTGGCTTGGCCTGGAGCCAGATAATAGCTTGCCATAGTCTTCAGCTTGAGCTAAGTTGAACTATATCAGGAAGAGATCTTTGAAGACTGGATATGAAGTGCAAAACATAGCCTTAAGTGCTTTTCTGGCTGATTGTTACAACAATGATTGCCGTATCTCCTTGTACGGCAGCAGATAATTTAATTCCCGTGAACCTACCTTTTTGACCTTCATTTCAGGCATAGTGTGGTTGAGGTTCACGGATTTGGGGCTTCAAAGCCTTTACTGATGCGGCCCGGATTGCCGGCTCTTGAATTGACCTCCCTACTCGGGAGGGGTTGAGACCAAACATTGATAATATCGT
>JALNYD010000237.1 GCA_023230025.1 Candidatus Cloacimonadota bacterium
CATAAAAGATCCTCGTAAGTCCCATAGCTTTTTTTGCCACAGGGGATGGTGCTATTGTTACCACAAATGAAGCAAAGCCGGGCTACATCCAAAGCCCGGCTTATTACTTCGATCATGATGCAAAAGTGCATGGATTATTCGTGGAAAGCTGCTTTAATGGCATCGGTGCCTTTAATGATGCTTTCGATTTGTTCGGGGCTATAAGTTTTATCGGTATCGCTATTGATAATAGTTTGAACTTCTTCCAGTTTGGCTAAAGCGTTCTTAAAAGCTTCCTGCTCAATGATGTGGGGAGTTTTGATGGTCTTCATATTGGTGACCAGGTTGTTGAATGTACCTTTTTGTCCCAATACAATACTGCGTTGAGGATCATACTTTTGTTGCAGAAGCCAGGCTACACGGTTTGCTGCTTCGACCCATCCACCCAGAAGCATGATGGTGTAGTTATCAAAGTTTTCGGTTTCCCAAAGCTTGTCTTCCACGCTCTTTTTGTGAACATCGAGGGCTTTATCAAGCTCTTCCCATTGTTGTTTTTCGATCATTGTTCTCAGATCATCACCCATTTTGTTGACTTCGGATTCCAGCCCCAGCAGACTGGTCAGGTTCATCATTTGGGCAGAGATATCCTTCAACTTATTGCTGTTTCTGCCTTTGGCAGCCAGCACTGCATCAGCGGTAAGCAAGCCCAGGGAGAAGGCATTACGCACCTCTTCCTGTTTGGTTTGATAGAGTTCATTAGGGATTGCTGCTGATATATCCTTGGTTTGCAATTGATCCAGCACTTCATACACCTGTTTAAAGGATGGTAGCGGAGCAAAGGTTGGAATCTCGGAAGATACCGAGGGATCAGGCATGGATTTATCCCTTTGCTTACAGCCAACGCTTAGCAACAAGGTCACCAGTAGTATTGCCACTATGATGCGTGTTTTCATTAGACACTCCTTATTCTTTGAAATAATACTTCAGTTTTATCATAGTGATCAGGTTGATGCCAAGGGCAAACAGCAAGATCACCAGTGCATTAAAGTTCCAGGTTCGGATCTGATTTCCTCTCCAAAGCTTATAACTTGAGAGAAACTCATTACGTTGCTCGTTCAGCACCCGTCCGTCCATCATGCCTACCGAGGCATTCAAATATCCATTCTGGATGCGGTTGGGGTCCCATTTATCCACCAGCCTGGACTTGGCATAATAGACTTCAGAGCGGCGTTGTTGATATTGAGCCGAACTCAACACAGCATTCCTGTAATCCTGTAAATATGTCAATTCCTTTTTTTCGATCCTGGCTAAAGACCTGTGAAATTTGGTATTTTTGGCATATGCCGTGGTGAGTCCCTCAAAAAGCCAGCGGGAGGGGATGATCTGTACAACTTCGGGGATGGGGTGTTTCTCATAGATCTTGAGGTTCTGGTTCATGCGCTCAAACTCAATCACTGCGCCTCCAAAGATGATCTGCGGAATCAGGATCAGAGGCAGAAGATTGATTATTGCGCGGTTTTCCCGAATAAAAGCTGAACACATCAAGCCGATTGACACCCCAATAAATGAAGCCAGAAAGAAGTATCCGATGCTGACAAAATCCAGACCTCTGATTCCCAGGACATGGGCTGCGATCAGGTGATATAATATAGCCTGAACCAGGCTAAAGCAACTGAGAGTTAGCAGCTTTGAACCCTGATAATAGCTCAGCCGCAGGTTCATCAGACGTTCCCGCAGCAGAATCTTACGCTCGGACAGGATTTCCTCAATGCTGTTGGACATTCCCAAAAAGATAAAAGCGATAATCGAAACAAAGACATAGATGAAGATGTTGTTATTGTTTTGATAGCTATATTGATCTGTAGTGGAGTGTCGCAGAATAAACGAGATCAGTAGAGCCAGGATCGGCGCTTCGATGAAGGTGATGATGTTGTTGGTTCGATTCCGCAGCTTCATCTTGAAGCTCCTGGAGATAAAAGTAATCAAAGTGACCAGGGAAGAACGAAGATCTTGAATCCGCTTACGTTTACGCACGTTGCCAAAGCTCTTTCCCGGATCCGGCACATCACTTTGAATCATTTCAAACAGCATCTTGCGCTTGAACTTATCCCGCCAATACTCGGGGGGAAACTTACGCTTCATCTGGACGGTCTTCTCGATCTGCTGATAAACGGGTTCTCCCCTTTCATTGTACTCCGGATAGGTAATCAGATCATAAAAGTAATCGGAAGTAAGTAGTTGGCGTTTCTTGTCGATTTCAGCCTTGCGTGTGGTTATCAGTCCCAGTTCTTCATCAAAATACTCAAATGAATACTGCGGAGTACCATAGAAAGCTACCCTACCTCCCATATCCATCATCATCACGCGATCAAATTTGCGATAAATACTGCTGTTGGGTTGATGTATGGTGATGATTACGATTTTACCCTGTTGAGTGAGTGCACTCAGGATGTCGATGATTTGTTCGGCATCGTTAAATGAAAGTCCGCTGGTAGGTTCGTCGCAGATAATGATGGTGGGTTCAAAAAGAAGCTCCAGAGCTATGTTCAGCCGCTTGCGTTCACCTCCGCTGAGGTTTTTGCTGCGCTGCTCTCCCACGATTGTATCCCGATGATGGCTCAGGTTTACCTGCTGCATAATGATCTGTACTTTTTGTTGCAGCTTGGATTGAGGTAACAGAGGATTCCTGAGTCTCAGACGGTAATAAAGGTTTTCATACACGCTCAGATTTGGATACAGCAGATCTTCCTGCGGAACATATCCCAGGAACTCCAGGTAATAGTTTACATCCAGGCTGAGGTTCTTCCCGTCAATCAGAATCTGCCCATAGGTAGGTGAGATCTCGGTGGAGAGCACTTTGGTTAGTGTGGATTTCCCACAGCCGCTTTGACCCATGATGGCGATCAATTGTCCCTTTCTGGCTTCAAAGGATACCGAATCCAGCCCGATTTTTCCATCCGGGAAATAGTGCTTAATATCCGTTACGGAGAGGCTTTGGATTTCAAAAGGAGTCTCGATCAGATCGTAATAGTTATTGATCCGATAGTTACGCTTCTCAATAGTCAGAATATCGGAGTTTAGATTCAGGGGGCTGGGTTCGTTCACCTCTTTGCGATTCACAAAGATCTTGAAACCCTTACGCGGGGGATTGAGGAAAAAGCTGTTGCCTTTCAGCTCAATAGTGGCAATGCTGTTATCTGCTTCTGTACGGCTGATGCCGAAATAATCCCGTTCACGGAGGATGTAAAGTTTTTGGGGCACATGATCTTCCACCCCAATCACCTCTCTGGCTTCAATCACCATGCTCAGATCAAAAGGTGCATATCCCTTGATCTGCATGCGGTCGTCATAGTAAATCTCGTGCCGCTTGATGTGGGACATCTCTTTGGCATTCAGGGCTACAGAACCTCCATAGACCTGGATGCTATACCAGTGCTTCTCCTTGTGGACGATAAAATCGTAATTGCTCTTGCGGAATACGATATCATCATCTGCAGATCTATGCTCATAGATCTTATGCAGACAGGAATTGCTGAACTCCTTGCCGCCCAATTCCAGAGTACTCTGAGGTGCCAGCAGGATGATCGAGTTTTGCGGAGGGGGACTGCCATCAATCAGGATATGGCTATGCACTCCCACACTCAGGAAATAATTCCGGTCAATCGCAAACAGAGCAGTTTCATATTGAAGCAATTCTGGATTCCGGAATCTGATATCTGCCAGAGTCCCACTGCCAAATACCACATAATCCGAGAACACCGAATGTCGCACATGACTTACATGGTGCTTGCAGGGAATACTGATCTGCTGATTTGAGTTTGATTCAAAGTAATCTATCAGTGGCAGAAAGACTTCCGGGGGAAGCTGCAATTGTCTTGCCAGATCCATGATTTCTGTAATCTCGGAAATTGCAAAATCTCCCTCGGACTTCGCCATAATCACCAGTGATTGGATGAGCCGGATTTTGTCCAGTTGTGACAGATGTTTATCAAGGTGCTCCAGGACATCCTCAATGCGATACTCACTATCAATGATCTGTCGCACATAGGCTTCCCAGGATACATCCACCTGGGAGAAAAGATTGGTAAGTAATGAATACAGGATATTGATTTCGTTGCTGCTGATGTCGGTATCAGACTTCAGGACAGATACATAAAGCCTGGTGACCATATCAATGGTCTTTTTTAGACGCTCCTGGTTTGCCTTGGGATTGCCTGGCTTAAGCACGGATAGTCAAGCCTCCAAGCCTCCTGATACCAAAGATCTGAAATATCATAAATAATACCTTTAACTTCTCGCTTTCAATAAATCATCTGAATAGCTATGCATGAATCAGCACCAACTTTACAAAATACAAAGCTTACAATCCAGCCCAATTAGTCAAATGAAAAATTGCAGGTAGGGCACAGCTAATGTGGAGAGTGGGCATTTTAGGAGACGGAAGATACAGGTTTCGGCTATGGACCTTCACACTATCCAGCCAAAAGAAAGTGAAATGAGGGTTTGGAAGCATTCATTTCAGATCTGCAGGTAATCTGTGGAAACGGCTTCCAGCCGTTTGATCGTGGAAATGGCTTCCAGCCG
>JALNYD010000238.1 GCA_023230025.1 Candidatus Cloacimonadota bacterium
ACAGGGTCATACGCCGGAGCGTGAACTGGGCAATGGAATGGAGGTTGAAGGTAATGTGAACCTCAGCCTTGATGATATTGAGATCGTTGGTTTTGATCAGGGAATATACTGGATCGGTAGTCAGGCAGCTGACTTGCGTAATAGCGCTCTGCTTTCCAATATCCGCATTCGTAACTCCTCCAGCACCAGCCGTCTGGGCAGCAAAGCCCTGCACCTGCAGGATATAGCTAGTTTGGAGCTCAATGAAGTGATTCTGGAAGGCTATCAAAAAGGGATTGAAATTGATAATCCCAATTTAGCTCATACAGGCACCACTCTGCTCAGCAACATCCGGGTGCGTAATTCCGCTTCCACCAGTCGTAGCGGAGATTTTGGCGTCAAGATCGATAACAGCATGGGAGTAGAAATTGATGATATCGAGATCGATGACTACGACCTTGCCCTTGAAGTAAACGGGGCTCCTAATACCGATCTGCGCAGCACGGTGTTGCTCAGTAATATCCGGGTGCGTAATTCATCCAGCACCAGCCGGATTGGTAGCAAAGCCGTGCGTCTGCAGGATATATCAAGTGTGCAGCTCAACACCGCTATTCTGGAAGGTTGTCAAAGCGGAATTGAGATTGATAATCCCAATTTAGTCAATACTGGCAACACTCTGCTTTCCAATATCCGCATCCGCAACTCCGCTTCCACCAGTCGTAGCGGTGCCTATGGTATCAAGATCGATAACAACATGGGTGTGGAACTTGATGATGTCATTATCGATGAATACGACGTAGCCCTTGAAGTAAACGGGGATCCCAATGCCGATCTGCGCAGCACGGTGTTGCTCAGTAATATCCGGGTGCGCAATTCATCCAGCACCAGCCGCAGTCAGGATCATGGCGTCAGATTGAACAACCTGGGCATGATCAATGCCCAAAATATAATGCTTGATGATTTTAGTTATGGTCTGGAGATAGATAATCTGGCCATGACCAATCCTGCGAATGTCAGCCTCAACAATATCCGGGCTCAATGTGATTCCACTGATTTCACCAGCATCGCCCTGAAGCTTGTTGGCCCTGTGGCTGCCACCATCAACGATGCAGATCTGCGAGAATACGGCACTGGAATCTACTATGAAGGCAATGGCTTGCCCTTTGATAGAACCACTCCTTTGCTCAGCAATATCCGCATCCGTAACTCCGCCAGCACCAGTCGTGAGGAGAGCAAGGGTATTGTCCTGAAGAACCTCGCCGCCATCGATCTGGACAAATGCATCATCTATCCCGATCTGCGGGATCAACGAGCAGAGAACTCTGCCGGTGCCGGTGTGATCTGCGATGGCGTCAACAACGCGAGTATTTCTCAAAGCTCAATCTGGGGCTTTGAAAATGGACTCAGATTGCACAACAACTCCAATGCCAACTTTGAGCGTAGTGTGATCTGGAGAAATACCACTACAGAATTGGCAAATCCCATTGTAACTGATAATAGCATCATAACAGCCAGCAATAGCGTAATCTCTGTGCCTGGTGGTGTGTTCCCCGGTGAAGGCAACCAGGATGTTGATCCCCTCTTTGCCAATCCATTAGAGGGTAACTTCTATCTCAAGCCACGTTCGGTCTTGCACAATGATGATCCCGCATTGGTGATCGGAGCTCTGCCTTTTGATTTCTATGCTCTGGCAGAACATCACGTTCAGAACTTCCATGCCGGATGGAATCTGGCAGGTGTTCCCTATTATCTGGAACCTGGACAGGATCATCCCACCGAGGTTTTTGGTGATGCTTTGGCCCCATTCTACGTGTCGCCATATTACACCTCAATCCTGCAATTGAACTCTGCCGTTATGCCAGATTCTCTGGGACATGTAGCTCTTGATCTTGTCCCTGCCTATATTATCCCGGATCAGATCATCACTGGAGTTGGATATTGGGTGCGCAATCCCAATCCCATTGGAGTGGATGTGGATGTGAGCGTATATGGTGTGCTGGATGATGGAGATTTCCTGATGGAAACCCCTGGTGAACCCCTTGCCAACGAAGGCTGGTACATGCTTAGCAATCCCTATGATGTCCCTGTCAGCCTCAATGATGGGATCACCTTCGCAGATCCTCTTATCACCTTTGTATACCTGTGTGACCAGCAAAATCACATTCTTCAGCCGATTGACCTGACTGCTGGTAGCCAGATTCCGGCCTGGTCAGCTTTCATCTTCAAAGCCAACCAGCCTAATGATCAGGTTTATTTCAGCTATCCCGTCAATACCCGCGCCAGCGATGACATTCAACCCCTTGCGTCTAATCCTGAGTTTGTCGCCGCTTCTAAGCCGGAATGGGAAATCTTCCTCAATGCACAGACCGGAGACTATCATGCCACGATTACTCTGGGTACAGCCAGGAATGCCTCTGATACCTATGATCCCATGGACGTTCCGGAAGTACCATTCTCTCCCTTCAAAGCTCTGGATCTGAAGATTAACAATCAGAACTGGGGTGAACAATCTGCGCGCTATGTCCGTGATATCCGCAGCAGCAGAACCACCCTGCCAAGCTGGGATCTGATGCTGAACGTGGAAGACCTGCTGGTGGATGGACGCTTCTCTGGTTCAGTGTGCTTCAGCATGGATAGCCCCTACAGACTCCCTGAAGGATGCGCATTCCGCTTGCAGGATATCCGCACCGGAATCAACATCAACCTTCTTGATGAGTCGCTGGTTCTGACGCTTGATATTGATCTCAACGATCCCCAGGGCATAGCCGATGCTCATCTGATTCCTCTCCGGCTTAACGTTACAGGGGTCAATCCTATAGCTGCAGAAGAAGTGACTGTGCTTAGCACCAGCAACTATCCCAACCCCTTCAATCCCAGTACCACGATTTCATACAGCCTGCCTCAGGATAGCCATGTAAACGTGGAAATCTTTAACATCAAGGGGCAATTGGTGCGTCAACTGATTTCCGCACAGCAGAATGCGGGCAATCACTCCGTGATCTGGAATGGTAAAGACAGCAATGATCGGGAATGCTCTTCCGGCTTCTACTTCTATCGGCTTACTACCGATGGACAGCACATCAACCGCAAGATCCTGATGATGAAATAAGAACATAAGTAGATAGAAACAGATCAAATAGTACTCAGGCGGATCGCTGAAAAGTGATCCGCCTTTTTCCTCTTGACATATATAGCCAATCATGTAGAATGTTCATATGAGAAATATGCTGATTATCCTGATGGCGCTGTTTGCGCTTTCTGCCTGCGAGCTCTTTGAGCTTAGGGACTCCGATCCACCCACTGAAGGTGCGCCTTGGAACGATCCCGCCAGCGAAGTTGAGCTTGCTTTGCAGAACTTGGAATATACCTACGAGGATTCCCGCAATGCGGTGAATTATAGCAGGTTGTTCCAGGAGGATTATAGCTTTTATTTCGCCGCACAGGATATCACAGATTACAGCACCGATAGCCAGTGGAACCGAAATCAGGAACAGGATATGCTCTTGAATCTGCATTCCCGCTACAGTTCCATCACCATCCAGCTTGACAGCTTGCATACATCGGATGAAATCAGCGCCAATGAAGCCAAGATCTATCGCAATTACACGGTCAAAGCCCGTCCCATAGATTCCACCAATACCATTGACTTGGCGATGGGCAACATGGAACTGCATTATCGCCGGCTCTATGGACGCTGGTACATTTATAAATGGTATGATTACCGTTCTGGCAATCAACCCACCTGGGGCTTGATGAAATATGAAAACGGCTAAGTTCCTCTCTATCCTGATCCTGATGATAGTTCTGGGTAGCTGTCAGAATCCTTTCCGACCAGAACTGAGAGACATCTCCAGCGCTACCATCACGAATAGCAATCCCCAGGAGCTATTGCACAATCTGGAGAAAGCCTATCAGGAGAAGAACATCAATATCTACAAACAGCTTTTGCACAAAGACTACCGTTTTGAACTTATCCAAAGCGAAACCAGCAGCATCGGAGTGGATATGGATGGCGATGGCATTCGCGATTCCTGGTGGGGTCTTGACGAAGAAATTGAGCTTACCCGTAATATGTTTGAACGCGGTTCCAGCGATGGCACGATGCCAGTGGCCGACGATATTGATCTGCGTTTGCAGATTCCACCTCAGGAGAATTGGGAAATTGATCCTGCCGATGGTCATGAACACTGGATCGTTATTCCCTGCTATTTTGACCTCACGCTCACTTATTTTTCCTCAAACAGCAGCTATGTAGCCAATGGAGTGGCACGCTTTTATCTGGTGGAAGAAGCCGGAAGCTGGTATATCCGAATCTGGAGAGATGAATCTCTTTTATGACCGGCAGAATCCTGGCTCTTGATTATGGCACAAAACGCATAGGGCTGGCCATAAGTGATCCGCTGAAGCTGTTTGCAAAGCCCCTTGCCACCATTCCCAATACCGGTTTTCGCGAAGTCCTTTCTGCCGTCCTACAAATCATCCAAACCCAAAGTGTGGAATATCTGGTGATCGGCATGCCCTATGCCATTGATGGCAGCTA
>JALNYD010000239.1 GCA_023230025.1 Candidatus Cloacimonadota bacterium
TATAACGTGACACCCCAAACGTCATATAGCCATCAGTGTGACAAACAGGCATAAGCCTTTATTTGGTGCAGAGATGCTTAGGGCTGCGTTCGGAAAGATGTCACAGTGGTTTTGGACTTCTTTGGACTGGTTTGTGACAGCTTTGTGTCAAATATGGACTGATTTCAGACTGGTTTCGGAACTGGCTGAATCTCAACGAAATAGACCAGTTGGAAAGAGCCGCAGTGCGAGTGGAACGGAGCTATCTTCATAACAAAGTCAATTCTGAAAGAAGTCTTTATCTACTAACCAATAGTCTTTTAGCCACGGGGCTATCTCAAAACTTAAGGTATGTCTGGTTTTCCTTATTCTTGATCCTTACTTGATCCCCATCAGCAGAATTGCCAATTAAGAAAGGCGATAATGGATCATGCTTGCATCTGTTATTAAGCGAAATCTGATGATTTTTAGTGGCATAGCAGTATTTGCATCCGTTTTGACATGTATTGTAGACTCCAATGTCAAAGCTCTTTATGCATCCACATTCTTCTCTTTGGTTGGGGTCTTTAAAAGTATCGAATGATTTGTTGGTGAGTTTTGAAATGACTCTATCATCAATGCATCTTCCATGAGATATTCCAAGATCTTCCAAATCAATCCGCTCTGCACAAGTATGCATTTCGATATTGTAGTGGTTAGCTATAGGTACCAATTCGCGCGCTATTGAGCGATTGAGCGTATCATCCATTTCTCTTATACCCAAATCTCTAATGTTAGTCTGAGTTGTGTTATACAAATCAATGAAGCTGATAATGCATCTGAATGTATATTTTGAAAGAGCCTGAGCTGTTCTTTCGAACATCCGTAGATGGAACGCGAAATCAATATCATCTGAAATAAATATTGGATCATATCTCCAGATAACATGGTTCTTACCAATTCTCTCCGATAACTTAATAAACGTCTCAATTCTATGGGATATATCATCCAAGTTTGGTTCATAAGCCTTTGGGTATGGTGTAAGTGTATATTGGAAATAGTAAGTATATTCGTTGAGCATATCAAGCTTGTTAAGCATAGGTGCTGCATTCTTTGTCCAGAAAACAATACAATCGATATCGTCAGGATACAAGTCTATTTGGTTAACTTGATGATAATTAAACGGATTCCTCGTTCTTATCACACCATCTCTCAGACGATTAAAAAACCACTCGCTGAAAAAGGCTGGTATGTCAGTTCGTCTGCTTGCACTTAGTATCATAGCTACCTCACTTCGATGAGGACTTGAGCGCTTGAACAATCCGTTCTTGGGCTATAGTCTCGCATAAAATTCCGCGTAGTATACTTACTGTTGATTCTAATATTCGGATCTCCTCTATTTGAATAGGATGGAGTATACTTATCAAGAACTTCTAATGGTTTATGAAATCTGAATTTCTTTACGATCTTTTTGCGCTTGATTTCGTGGATGAGGGCATCAAAACAATCTCTAGAGTCATTGTGATTCATATCATTGAGGAGAATATAGGCGTTGATTGGCATCCGATCTATTATTGTATGATACAGCAATTGACAGAATTGTCGTATAGGGAGAATGCTTCTGTTATGTAGCTTCCTATAATCAGACAAAAAGTAGTTTAGGACTATAATATCAATTTCCTCTTCAAGCAACTGACTCAGTTCGCTCGTAGCGTCTCCAACTATGAATCTTGTATTTATGGGCTTTTGATGGACAGCGATCAGTCTGTCAATTTCAGCGTGAAACAACCGCCATTTGTCACTCAATTCAATCCCCACGAAGTCAATACGATATTCTTCAAACTGCTTAGCCATCATTTCTTCCAAAGCAAACAGTTCTGAGCAAGGGCCACATCCTATAGAAAGCACTTTCAAAGAATCATTCAGCGGGCTAACTTCTTTACATAATAATCGCATCTCAATAAAGAACTTAAACAGGTAATGACAGACGTATGTACCACATCTTTTCTCACAGTCATGAATGCGCTGCTGTCCCTTATGATATTGCTTATCTAAACAGAGTAAACACCCACTACTACAATTTGTAAAACATGGATTAACACACTGAGCTGATGAGTGGCAGCTATCAGCAAAATCAACATAATCAGTCAACATTCCCATTATGAGACCTCTCTATTATTATCGTTTGTATAACAATTTTGTGAGCAATAACTTATGTCAATTACAAGATCAATACACATGGGTCATCCCATCCTCAGCTGCATAACCATTGTCCCAATCAGCGAGATATCGTCTCCCTGCATCGAGTCCACTACCTGGACCCGATAATCAGCATTGAAGGGATGCAATAGCACCTGCTGGCGTTGGTGATCGAACTGGATACGTTTCAGAGTGATGCCATCGTTTAATCTGACTGCGCAGACAGAGCCATCGGTGTTGCTCCAGTCGTCTTTTCTCTGGATCACCACGATGTCGTTATTCATGATCTGAGGCTCCATGCTTTGTCCATTTACTCTGAATACCATATAGTTATCGATCTTGTCCTTGAGGTATATCCGCGGTAATTCCACGAAATTGTCATGTTCGAAATTTTCTGTGACTTCGGCTGGCATTCCGGCAGAAATTTCAGCGAGTATCGGAAGCAAAACTGTACGGCTGTAACTGCTATCTGTGCAATCTGATAGCTTACCCTTAGCTGACACGACTTCTACCTTGGACTTGGTCTTTGACTCTGGCTTGGGGTCCCAGGGGGCACTTACATACATGCTACCCTCACCACTCAGCAGCCAATTTAAGTTCACTTTTTGCTCTGCCAATTTGATGAGAAATTCGGGGTCTGGAGAGCGCTTGTTGTTGATGTATCGGCTCATGGAATTCAGCGAAATTCCATTTTTTTTCGCAAAATCTCCGTGAGTTATACTTAGCGATCTGACCAGCATTTTGAGTCGATCACCGACTGTCGTGGCTGCCATATTCACTCCCAGTGGTCATTTTTAGGCTTGACCGATACCCGTTTGGGTGATAGTCTGCACCTGTGAACAAAGATATTAGCCTGATTAGTCAGGTCAAGACATTTTTATAGAGTGTGATTTAGCGGCGGATTAATTCCGGCACTGTTTGAGTATCTTCAAAACTCGCCGGCGTTAGCGCAGAAAGGACTTCCCAAGATGTCGCAGTGGTTTTAAGTAGCTCCCATATATACAGTTAAGGAGATACCATGAAAACTAAGGCAAACATGCCCAAACGGACACAGCACTGTGACACCGAAATCGGCAAGCACTGTGACACTTTTTCCGAGTTGGGGTTCGATCCGAGCGAAAAACCACCGCTAATGCTTTTGGCAAGGTACTTAGGAACCTGTCACACTGCTTTAGGCACTGTGACAAGACCCAAGAAGAAGACTTTAACCCAGATTGTGGGAAGCACTGTGACAGATAGCTGTGTCACAGTGCTTATCCTCAAGATGACTGATGAGTATTATGGATTACTAATGAATAAGAAGATCGATGCTGTCTGGCTGACCATTGAACGGATGGCAGAACTGAAAGGCTGTTCCAATCGAACCGTCTGGCGCTATATTGATAAGCATAAGATGCATACCGTGAAGCGTCAGGTGAAGATTGGCACTGCCAAGGTTCTGAAGACCTTCGTATTGCCAGATCCTGAGACCCTGGAGCTTGAGTTCTCTGATACCTATAAGCAGAGACAGATACCGGAGTTCTATTTGGAAACGGTTATCCCGATTGGTGAGCGCATGGTAAAGAGCATGCTGGTTTATGGCTATCAGAATACGGAGGACAGGCATGGTTGACTATCAACTTGATCTGGATGAGTATCGTAAGTTCTATGCGGAACTCATGAGCCAGTCAGATGAGGGGAATGAATCAGATAATGTGGGAAGTTCAGCTGCTTATGCTTTAGAGCAACATGATGAAATGATCTCAAGTGAATCGGCTGTGGAAGTGACAGTCAGCAAACCAACTCTTCCACTTCAAGAGCGCGACCTCGATTTGAGACCGCAACAGCACATTCCTTACAAGAAGACTCAAGAAGCAAAGCTGATGGCGGGATTCTGCCAGATAGTGCTATCTCGCCTGGATGATTGTGAATCCAAGATCGAGGAGTGGCGACGCATAACACTGGAGTATAACCAGAAGATAATGCTGCCCGAGCTTTATGCGCTGCGTGGCAAGCGGGATGAGCGCTCCTTAAGAAGGTGGGTACAGAACTATCAGGATAGCGATCAGGATATGTATTCTCTGGTCAGAAAAACCGATCCCAATGGCAAGACCAGAAAGGTGACTTACTTTGAACAGAACTATCTGATCAATCTGCTGCTCAATCCCAATAAGATCAAGATCGGTTCGGCTATCACAATCCTGAAAGGATATGCCAGACTGGGTTTGTGTGAATCTCCCTCTGATGAAAGAACTCTGAGACGCTTCTGTGAGGAGTGGCTGAGAGACAATCCCGCTATCAGTGGTCAAGCCAGGCAGGGAAGCAAGTTCGTGGCAGAGCATATCGTCAAGACCATCATGCGAGATAGCTCACTGCTCAA
>JALNYD010000240.1 GCA_023230025.1 Candidatus Cloacimonadota bacterium
CAGCCCAGAAGGAGTAAGCTGTAATGGGGAAGTGCTGCGGCGCTGCATGATATCCTGCCATAAATCAGTGTTATACTCGTTTGTGGATACCACAACGTCATAGAGATTGTATCCCCAGACGATTGCTCCAAAACCCAGCATCATCAGAGAGTATTGATAGGGAGTTTGCGCTTTACCGTAATAATGGTTAATGTCATCAATCTGAGTGGCGGATTGATATAGGCGATGATTGGTCATTGCCTTGTCGTAAAAATACATTGAGCCCATTACAGAAACCAGTTCCAGACCCAGGATAACCGTAGCCTTTGTGCTGCGCTTGGTGGCAAACTGACCCCAGCCCGGTATTACTGCGCTTTTAAGCAAGTTCTCCTGCACGGACAGCGCTTCCAATTCATAGAGTTGCAGCATGTTTTGCCTGGAGATGAGGTCCTGGCGATACTGGCTGCGATCTTGATAATCATTCCATCCGTATTTTGTGCTATCCGAAAAAGCTTCCAGATCAAACCCGCTTTGAGCCCATAAGCAGGCTAAACCAAGCATCACCAGCAACAGCATGGACTTTCGCCAATCTATCAATATGATCTTTATCATCTATGTACCTATTTCATCAGTTCTTCGGAAAGCCGGTTGAGAGGAATCACGGAGCGATCCCGCAGGTTTATCTGCCAAACGTAAAGGTAAGTATCGGTAGGAGTAAGCAGATCGTATCTGGCTTCATATTTGTATTGCCCGGTTGAAAGCAGCATTTTCCAGCCGCTATCCCGGATTTCATTAGCCTTATATGTTTGGAGAACCTCAGCTCGCTTTGCCGCAACCCGGCGAACAAGCAAGCCGCTACGATATTCATTGATAATACGCTCTGCAAAAGCCGCTGGATTGCGCTCGGCTTCAATCAGGTTTTGCATCACCGCAGCCCTTGAACGGTATTCCGGCAGGGGATCCAGACCAATGGCCTGATTGTAAAGCTTCAAGGCATCTCCATGCTTCTGGCTTGCTTCCAGGCGTTCAGCCTCTGCGGCTATCTCTTGCGCTCTGGCGATATCCATTTGTTTTTGGCGCAAGCGATCAATCGCCGCAAGTGCAGGAGCATAATCCGCAATGATCTCAAACGTTTTGTTATAGTGCACCAGAGCTTGATCAAACTCCCGATCTGCCATCAGGCTGTCCCCTTTTTGGATATACAGAGCAGTAATCCCCTCCAAACGTGTATCAATCTCCGCTTTTTTGGCAGGATCATATTGAATGGCAATCCGGAACAAGCGGTCTGCTTCAATGTAATCCTGAGCATCGATGTATTCTTCTGCCTGTGCCTGATATACTTCTGCTATCAAATGATTGATTTCTTCACCTTCAACCACAGGATAGCGGGAAAGCTCAAACAGCTCTTTCAAAGCATCTGTGAAATAACCCTGATCTTTGAGGATTCGGGCATAGTCCACTTTGGTATCGATAAAGCGGTTAACATAGCTGCGAGCTTGAATCTCGAAGCTACTATTGGGATAGTTGTCATGGAGAAGTTTATAACTTTCCCAGGTGGAATTACGATCCTGATACTCATCCATAAAGATACTGATCCGACGGAGCAAGACCTCCGGGATCAATACAGATTTGGGAATTTCGCGCTGGATATCTTCAAGATACTTCATCGCCAGAGTCTTGTTGTTCTCCCGATACGCTTGCTGGCTCAGGCTCATGTATATTTCGCCCAGTTCAAGATCGGCAGCGCTGGAATTGGCAAGCTTGAGAAACCGGATGGCAAGGTTTGTATTCTGACGTTGCTGAGCCAGCTTGCCAAGCTCCAGATAGCTGTTACTGCGCACCAGTTCTGCCCGGGTGACGATGGCGCCATTTTGGCCAATCTCAATCAAAGTATCCAATTCCTGAATTGCCCCAGCATAATTCTTTCTGTTGTGCAGATCCTCAGCGCGGTTCAATCGGTTGATTTCACAGGCACTTAACAACAATATACACAGAATAGGAAATAGCCACAGCTTAACAGAGCTCAAGCTGCTAATTTGTTCCCGTAGTTGATCTATCAATCTCATACTTATCCTAAATCAATCACCCCTCCCCCTGATGCTTAGAGGTTATAGATGATCCCCTCAATGGCTTCCTCATACAATGCATTCTCTTGCTTCACAAGCTCCCGGAGTAAGACTGGAGATACTCCATGAGTAAGCAAAATACGCTTGAGCTTAGAGTTCTGGAGTTTATAAATCTGCTCTGGGGCAGGATGACCGGCATCCACCAAAAGGGTGTGAACTCCTTCAAACATTGGTGCTATGCTGTCTGTGCTGCCGATATCTGAGCTATAGGCGAAGTCATATTTATCATCATGAACCTGGATGGAAAAGGCCTTCATTTGATTGGGATATTTGTGTTTCTGAATGACATCGCTGTATCCCAAAAGGTGGTCATTGGGCCATGCTTGCAGATCGGGAAACTTGCTATTGAGCTCTGCCATTGGCAATATAGTCAGGCGGAAACACAGCCTTTCAGGAAAAGTATAGAACATGCTGAAAAGCCCTTCAAACTCCTCTGTGCGCTCCGGGATAAAGATCGACAAATCCTTGCTGCGTCCCTGTAAATACAGCATCTGCACAAGCATAAAGACACCCGCCACATGATCTGGATGAAAATGCGTGATCACAACCGCATCCAGGTCATTGACATCCACGCCATAACGCAAGAGCTGATAAATACTACCTTCACCACAATCCAACAGATACTGCTTTCCGCGGCAGTTTACATGAACACTTGAAAGGTGTTTGCCAAGCTCCGGCAGGCCCGAACCAGTTCCTAATATACGTATCTGCATTTCATTTTACCTTCATTTGATTGGCAGGAATCACCACTGGAACTTGATCCAGTTTACGTCCAAAGATCAGGAAGAAAGCCGCAAACAGAGCTGTGCTTACCACCAGCAACTCGCGGGAACCAATCCGAAAAATGATTATTGAAGTAAGGGCAATCAACACATTGATGGCATAGATGATGGCTGCAGTAACTTTCACCGAACCCAATACGTTGTTGATCCTGTGAGTGGAATGATCTTTGCCTCCCTGCATCACATGCCGTCCATCCCGACGGCGGGTATAACTGACCAGGGATATATCGAAGATGGCATAGCTAAGCAAAAGCACCGGAAGCAGATAAAACATCTTGTCGTTGTATTTGTTCCCCGCATACTGAGCCATCAGGATGCCCATTGAAGACAGGAAATAACCGATAAACATGCTACCCGCATCGCCCAGAAAGATCTTGGCAGGATTGAAATTGTAGGGCAGAAAACCAAAGGTAGAGCCCGCAAAAGAAAGCGATATCAGAGCAATCAAAGCCATAGCCTGCTGATTTGAACTTGTGATATTGGTGAGAGCAAATACAAAAAATCCTAATCCCAGGATGCCAGCCATCCCGCTGATGATGCCATCCATGTTATCCAGGAAGTTCAAAGCATTCATCAGACCTACCATCCACAGCACCAAAATCGGCATCGTGATAAAGATACTGCCAAACATAGCTGAAAGCTCAGTCATGGTGAAATTGCTCAAAAGAAACAACAAAGAAACCACAAATTGCCCTGCCATTTTGATCGAAGGTTGCATCCCCCATTTATCATCAATCAAGCCGATTATAACGATCAATATCGATCCGGCCAGATAACCCAGCATAGGAGCATCAAAGTAACGCCCGGCAGAAAGAGCCACATCATAAACACACAACAACACAAAGCCCAAGGCAACGCTAAGACCTCCCATCAAGGGCACACTCTTGAGATGCATTTTGCGGGCTTCAGGTTTATCCACAAAGTTTATTTTGTTTGCCAGTCTGATCATAAAAGGCGTGAGGCCATATACAAACAGCCAGGACATAATGAATACGCTAAGATACTCATAGATGCGAAAATCCATCTGGTTCTCCATCCTATTATACTTACATCCCAACATGAGTAGCAGCAGGTTTTTGTCAATCCTTTTTCAGCTTTTCTTTGCTACTCATCCCGCTTATCTTGTTTTTAAAACACTTTAGCAAGGAGAAACAATGGCCGGCATCATCTTTTTCAAAACCACCCATCTGAAACTCATCAGTGATTTCTATCAGCAATATCTGGGAATGGGACTTTGGCTGGATCAGGGGCAATGCAAGATCTTTGAATCAGGTAATCTGAGGTTGGGCTTCTGTGCCGCAGAGCAGGCGGAAACTTCTGGAACCATCACATTTTACTACTCCAGCATTGCCGAGGTGGACAAAGCCTACACCCGCTTTACCAGGATCGCTACCTCTCAGCCAAAGCAAAATCCAGACTTCAATATTTACCATTTTTGGGCTCGAGATCCCGAAGGCAGAATCCTTGAGTTCCAACACTTTCTTCCCCGGTATCAAGACGATCAAGCTCTGAAGATCCTCAATCCGGATGAGCACAAACCCCGCTTGTTGCTCACGATGCTTTTGCCCGAGCCCGTGATGCAGGTGTTAAAGAAGGATTTTTGCGTGAAAGCAAACATCCTG
>JALNYD010000241.1 GCA_023230025.1 Candidatus Cloacimonadota bacterium
GTTCTTGAAAAAGAAAATAATCCATTATACAAAAAAGCCAAAGACCTGATATGATGTGACCGTTGTCAAGCAGAATATTTGTTTTCTTTTTCCTCCAGTTTATTCGAATACATGAAAAGGATTGATAGACAGCAAATCAGTTGTTCGGCACTTGACCATTCTGATATACGTGGATTGGTTACCACAGGCCAATGGTCCGCCTACAGCCCTTTCTGTCTAAAAACGTGAATCACCACAGGGGTGTCAACATAGGTCTCTCGAAGATGGCAGGATCGTTGCCCGATTTGCCTGTCTATCAATCCCTCTCATCCCACAGTTCCTTCTTTTTCTGGTGTTCAGTCAATCTTGTTGTTCATCATGCCCCAGATGAAGCAAGAAAGTTCCCTTGCCACGGCAACCGTCGCCTTGTTCTTGATCACACCGCGGTTGGTAAGATTGTTGTACACGCGGTGCAATCTTCGATTCGCCTTGTCCGCATAGGCAATGACATCCGCTTCGTTTCCGTCCTGCCTTGCCTTCAATCTCTTTGACTTCTGACCATACAGACTGCTTCGCAATGTTGCGTTCGCCCCTTCGATGAGCAGCAGCCTCAATCGGGTGTTCCCCGCTTTTGTGATGCCTCCCCGTTTCTCCCGCTGTCCGCTTGAGTCCTCACCAGGTACCAGACCCAGATAGGAAGAGAACTGCTGGGCGTTGGCGAACCGGGAGAAATCCCCGATCTCTGAGACCAGCGACAACGCCGTATGGGTCTCGATGCCCCGGAAGCAGCGAAGTCTTGCCACCTTATCCCGATACGCCTCCAGTTGGGAGAGCTGCTCTATCCTCTGGTTGTACCGGTCGACCTTGTCCTGCTGGTCGTATACCTCCTGCAGGTACTCATTGAAGGTCTCCTGATCCACCGGATCGATGAACTGCTGCCGTTTCAGCCAGGCGTAATGGGTATGGGTCCAGTAGCTCCTTCCTTCGGAGAAGACCCTGCCACTCCGCAAGAGGAATGAGAGCAGATTCTGCTTTGCCTTCTTCAATGCATCCACCCGGGTGTTTCGCAGGCGGGTGTAGTTCTTGACCGCCTCATCCTCGGATGTGGGGACATGCACCGCACTGTAGGTGCCGAAGGCAAGGTGTTTGGACAACTCCATCGCATCAAGGCGATCATTCTTTACATGATTCCCGGATGCCTTCGGCAGCGTGGTGGGAGCCATGATTACGCATCCAATACCAGCCTTCTCCAGGTCCCGGTACAGGCCGTATCCAGTCGGGCCTGCCTCATAGCCGCATAGAACTTCAACGTTTGGTTGCGATTCCTGTAGTTTCCTTACATATTTGATGACCAGATTGCTGTTGCTTGCTATCTTGGTCTGGCCGAAGGCCTGCTTCGTTGCAAACGAATAGGAACAGAGTGAGTAGGAATCCTTGTGGACATCGATGCCAATGTTGATTACAGTATTCATGTGGTGACCTCCATTTGCATGCGGTAGCCGCATACGGTTTAGTTGATATTCCCAGTATGCAAGGTGAATCCACGATTTGCAAACTGGGAGGTCACTTCATATTGTCTTCTATGATTCCCGTCAAGCCCCCTGATTAAGGAATTTGAATACCCCTAATTCATTTATAGTCATAGAATTGGTGATCTCTATCATTTCCTCAAATCCTTTGTAGGATAGACGGATTTGGTTGTATCGGCCAAGGATTGGCAAGTGTTTCCGGGCATGATAGGCAGCAACCTCCTGCCGTTCCTGCTCGTCTTCTACCGTAAAAAGGGTCCCATTCTTCAACATCGAATACATCATGACCACCATCTTTCTTGCGATTGCAACAGCTGCTTTTCGTCCGCCCATTCGCAGTCTCAGCTCATTGAACTTGCGTTTCAGTGGGAAATCGAATTGGGTCTTGGTCATTGCGAACACAGATTCAATCAGGTATTCCCGTAAAGCAGCTTGACCTTCTTTTGTTATCTTTCGTGCAGCATCCTTCTGGCCTGATTGGTATACCCTTGGGACCAACCCACAATACGCTGCGAGTTGCTTTGCATTACAGAACCTGTCAACATCCCCAACAAATGCAATGAACGTCGCAATTGTTTTCAGCCCCACTCCCGGGATTGATCCAAGTAACGTTGCTGTACGGTCATCCTGTTTGACTATCCTTGCAAACTGTTTCTCCCCGGATTCCTGTAATTCTTCTAGTAGTGAGAGTTCCTTGGAAAGATCCTTTGCGATTCGCTTGGGGAATGCATATGCTCTGTCAGTGCCAAAACACGACTCTATCGCAGCTGCCCTACCAAGCTTGCTGTGCAGGTTGTTCATTTTCCCCGCCTCAGGGAACCCTTTGTCAAAAAACAAGGCATGCAACCTGTTTACCATTTGCTTATGCACATCATCCAGTTTCCTGTAGTGGGAGACTACATCCCTGTTCGCCATCTCGCGGTCACTGGGGATGCTTACAAGTTGGAGTTCAGCAATCGGTGTCCTGAGAATGAGCCTCGCGAGAAACAATGAATCTTCCCTGTCTGTTTTCTTTTTCGTTTCATTGATGTGGGTGGTATGTGGGTTGATTACACATGCCACTACTCCGGATTTCCTGTTCATGGCTCGGGCGATGTTGAATGTTCCCGTGGAAGCTTCCATCAGCACCAGATCCCCTGGCTGCAGCATCTCGTAAAGCTTGTCCCGTTTCGCAGACCTCAATGAGAATTTCTCGTGTAGGATGACCTTGCCTTGTAGGTCCATGATGCAAGCCCAACAATTCTGCTTGCTCAGGTCCACTCCCACAAACCGTTTCACTCCATCCTTATGCTTTGCTTTCGAAATCTCACTGGTTCTAATGCCTACCGGCGTACAATACCATTGGTACCCGCTGCTTGAAGAGTAGTCGTTAACCTTGTTCTCTTCCATAACCCCTCCTAGTGTAGTAGAATTGGGGCCAGATGGCGGTCATTCGATGATCAGTCATGCTTCTAACCGGGATGACGCTGTAAGTCGATAGAGAGCATACGGCGTCTCCCATTTTGATGTTCGACGGCCGGTGTGTGGTTCGATAAACTAGACCAAGGATATAATTCTGCTATTCCTAAGACAATACCACCGTAACCGCCGGCCCTCTGTCCCCGTCAGAACAGAGTACATCAAATAACTGCTTTCTGGTATCTTATACGGGAATCATATCAACTAGACAGGTAGTTGGAAATCTTACGAATATCAAGCTACCCATTGTTCCATCTCCCTCACAGGAAATGCTCCATAATACACAGCATCAGGAGTCTGGTAATCCAATCCTTGATGCAACCGTTTACCATTGAAGAAATCAATGAAATCCTTCAAGCCTCTTCTCAACTCTCCGAGTGTCCGATAGTCATGAAGGAATATATGTTCGTACTTCATCGTCCGCCAGGTCCTCTCCATGAGGATGTTGTCGAGACATCTCCCGACCCCATCCATGCTGACAGCCACTCCAAGGTCTTCCAGGATTGCCAGGAACTCAATGCTGGTGAACTGGCTGCCTTGGTCCGAATTGAAGATTGCCGGTACCCCATACCGATCAATCGCTTCATGCAGGCATTCCTTGCAGAATGCCACATCCATGGTATTGCTCACTTTCCATGCCAGCACCTTACGGCTGAACAAGTCAATGATGGCCACCAGATACACCATGCCGCTGGGGAGACGGATATATGAGATATCTGTTGCCCAGGCTTGGTTCACATGCTGTATCTTCTTCCCCCGCAACAGGTATGGATACTTCTTGTGTTGTTTCCCTTTCCCCTGCCTTGAAGTCATGGGTTTTGGGGAAACCCCTCGGATACCAAGGCGTTTCATGATCTTACGCACCCTTTTCTCGGTCGCCAGCTTATGCCCAACAGCCTGGAGCTGCCTTGCCATTTTCTGGTATCCGGTTGCAGGATGGGCGGTCCACCAGTCAAGGACTGCCTCGACCAAAGCGAGTTCCTCGTCACAGGACTGTATCAGATCCTTATGGTGGAGCCACCAATAGTAGTTGCTTCTTGCTACACCCAGCAACCGGCATTGTTCGCTGATGCTCATGGTGAAGGTCTTTCCATGCAACTCAACCGATAGGCCGGGAGTTATGATCTGCTCATCCCTCAGTCCTGGATTTTCAGTTTTTTTTTCAGCAGTACGTTCTCAAGTTGGCTCTTGCCATACTCCTCAAGCAACAGCTGCTTTTCCCGCTCGAGTTCCTCCAAGTGCTGTTCAAGTTCCTTCTGGATCCTCGATTTCTCATTGAAGAACCGGGGTCCTTCCTGCTGGAGAATCTTCTTCCAAGCCCCTACAAGGCTTGCTGAGATGTCATTCTCGGCAGCAATCACCTGGATTGTCTTCTCTCCAGCCAGTGCTTCGGAGGCTACCTTTAACTTGAAATCACCGGTAAAAGTCCGCTTTTTCCTTCCCATACGTCCACCATACGCATCTTGCGCATCGTGGGCAACTCTATTCGTATCTTTCTGGCCTCTCCTGTCCAAGATTTGGGCTTAGTATATTATTGTCAT
>JALNYD010000242.1 GCA_023230025.1 Candidatus Cloacimonadota bacterium
CAATCGCTCTGGATAATGGATTCGCTCCACCATATATGCATCTGGGGATAATCTATCTTAATGAGAAAAACTATTCTGAAGCTCAACTCTGGTTTGCATCGATGGTGAAGCTTCAACCTGATAATTTCGACGCTGCGAACAATCTGGCCATCGCAACTTTGGCCTCGGGAGAAAAAGAACAGGCTCTTGGCATCTGGCGTGATATACTGAAGCAAAAACCCGACTATGATTTGGCGAGGAAGAATCTTGAGCTATACGGATGAGCATTGGATGGACATCGCGATCCGGGAGGCAGAAAAATCGCGGGGATTGTGCAGTCCAAATCCCTTTGTGGGGGCAGCAATTGTCAAAGATGACAAATTGATCGCTACAGGCAGGACGCGTGCTTATGGATCTGATCATGCCGAAGTGGATGCCATTAATAGGGCAGGTAAATCATGCCAGGGCGCAACAATCTATGTAACCTTGGAACCCTGTTGTCACTTTGGGAAAACACCACCATGCACCAAAGCGATTATTAAAGCAGGATTGATCAGAGTTGTAGCCGGGATTTGCGATCCCAATCCCCCCGTGGCGGGAAAAGGATTTGAGGAATTGCGCAAGGCTGGGATTCAACTCAGCACTGGAGTGCGGGCAGACAAGATCAGTGAACAAAACGAGGCGTTCCTTTGCAACGTGCAAAAACAAAGACCCTTTATTATATGGAAAGCAGCCCTGTCCCTTGATGGCAAATATGCAGCGGAAGACGGCAGTTCAAAGTGGATTAGCAATGAGCTCTCGCGACGAATGGTTCATCGCTTGCGTGCCGGTGTGGATGCTGTGTTGTCCGGAATTCAAAGTGTGAAAAAGGATGATGCCATGCTCAATGTCAGAGGCGTCAGATATCACAAACAACCTTTGCGAATCCTGCTTGATCCTTATCTGGAGCTTGAGCCCAATTCACGTTTTGCCCAAAGCGCAAAAGACTTTCCCAGCCTGGTTCTCTATCGGATTGATCAGCATTCCAAAGCTCCGATTCTATCAGAACTGGGAATCGAGCTACAAGCGATAGACGGTCATGATGATGTTCTGGATTTGCTGGAAATAATCCAAGTCCTCAATCAACGAAGAGTATCATCCCTGCTTCTGGAAAGTGGAAATCGATTATCTGAGTCTTTCTGGCAAGCCAGGCTCATTGATAAATGCATGGTCTTCTATGGGAACAAGATACTGGGTTCATCCAAAGCTGCTCTCAATGGCCTTGGCATCCCCAATATTGCTGATGCCATCGCTTTGCAACACATTCAGATCAAGAAACTCAAGGATAATGTGCTTATTAGCGGTTACCCCGTCTTTGATCAGCTTGCTATCCCCCCGAATGACTCCAGATGTTTACACTAGGATCAGTATGTATGGGATGCTGGCTTGATAAGCAAAGTTTGGAAAAGCTCTTGAAACGCCAATGGCATCAATCGCGTTGATTGATTTGCGATAATTTCCCTTGACGGAAAAGCGAGGCTGGAAAATAATCACCTCTGTGTATAAGCTAAATCATATACTATAGCTGCAGGCATTCTGTAGCGGGAACCACAATAATCACAAGCGAGGATAAAGCCGTGAAAGACGTATTCAAAATCCTGAATCAGATTGATGGGGGTATTGTATTGGATGCAGCCACCGGCAGAGGTGAGTTTATCCACATATTGAAACAGAACCTCAGAAGCTATTCCCAGATCATAGGAATTGATGTTTCCGAACGCTCTGTGGAGTATGCCTCTGCCCTTTTTCCGGAGAACGATGTTGAGATATATCGGATGAATCTGGAATCATTGGTATTTGAAGACTCGCATTTTGATACTGTGTGCATATCAAACTCACTGCATCATTTTGAAAATCTGGAACTGGTATTGGCAGAGTTGTACAGAGTTCTAAAGCCTGGCGGCACCTTTATTCTAACCGAAATGTATGCCGATGGCAAGCAGAGTTCTGCCCAACAAACTCACATCCTCATGCATCACTGGGTTGCAAAAGTTGATATGCTGTGCGGGATCTATCATGCCCCCACTTTTAGTAAAGATGAGATTTCAACAGTGATCAAACGCCTGAAACTGCAAAAGCCTCAGCTTGTGGATTTCTACGTCGCAATTGATGATCCCAAAAATCCCAAAACCCGGGCAACCCTGATCAAAAGCTGTCAGGAAACCCTAAAACGAATTGAACCAATCCCTGAGAATCAAGCTCTGATCGGCGAAGGAGAAGCATTAATCAAACGCATTGCGGAGATTGGCTATGCCAGCGCTTCCAGAGTTATGATCATCTCGCATAAAGCCAAAGGAGATAAATGATGCTGATCGAAGACGATCTGTTTAAAATGACACAAACCCAGCTTGGAAGGCTGGCAAAAAAAATGGGCATTCCCAGCTATACGCAATACAAGGGAACCGAACTTATCTTTAAAATGCTGGAATTTCAGGCTGCCCAGGAAGGGCTTGCATTTGTAACCGGATGTTTGGAAATCATGGATGACGGCTTCGGATTTTTGCGCTTTCCGAATAATAGCTATCTTCCTGGACGTGATGATGTCTATGTTTCTCTTACACAAATCCGCAGATTTGGTCTCAAAAATGGGCATATGGTCTCTGGCCCGGTGCGTTCTCCCAAAGAAGGTGAGAAGTACTATGCCCTCTTACGAGTAGAATCTGTAAACTATATGTCTCCAGGTAATCTGCAAGACCTGAGAACTTTTGATGAGCTTACCCCCTATTATCCCACTGAAAGAATCAATCTGGAGTTTGACACCAATAACTACAGCACCAGAATCATCAATCTCTTTACTCCGGTTGGCAAAGGACAGCGTGGATTGATTGTTGCAGCACCCCGTACCGGTAAAACCACACTTTTGCAGGATATAGCCAATGCCATTCTCAGCAATCACCCGGAAGTGTATCTGATAGTTTTGCTCGTGGATGAACGGCCAGAAGAAGTTACAGAAATGAAAAAAGTCCTGGTGCCTGGTAATAGTGAAGTGATATCCTCCACCTTTGATGAATCGCCCAAGAATCACACCAGTGTGGCAGAAATCATTTTGGAAAAATCCAAACGGATGGTGGAATTGGGACAGGACGTAGTGATCGTTCTGGATAGTATCACACGTTTGGCACGGGCTTACAACAACATCACCCCTTCCAGTGGGAAGGTGCTGTCCGGTGGTATTGACGCTAATGGATTGATCAAGCCCAAAAAGTTCTTTGGAGCTGCACGTAACACAGAAGAAGCCGGAAGCCTTACCATTATTGCCACCGCCTTGATCGACACAGGTTCCAAAATGGATCAGGTGATCTTTGAAGAGTTCAAAGGCACAGGTAATATGGAATTGGTGCTTGACCGCAGTATTTCGGATATGCGCCTCTACCCTGCCATTGATCTGGTCAAATCCGGAACTCGCAGAGAAGAACTGCTCCTGACTCAAAACGAGACCAATCGCATGTATGTCCTGCGTAAATATCTGAAAACTATTAGTCCCATTCAGGGCATTGAGACTCTGCGCAAACAAATGAAGGCTTCTGCAGACAACAACTCTCTGCTAAACTCAATGAGTAATTAATGGAAATAACAGCCCCAGGCGGAGATTTTGAGAAGATCAAATATGCCGTCATGTATGGCGCAGATGCTGTCTATACCGGGTTTAAAGCCTTTGGCCTGAGAGCATCAGCCACAAATCTTGATTACGATACTCTGCCCCAGGCAATAGAATATGTGCATGAGCATAATGCCAAGCTATATTTGACTCTGAACGCGTACCTGAAAAATGATGACTTTGCCGGGCTTAAGGACTTCCTGCTCTGGCTCAAGGATTATCCCCTGGATGCAGTTATCGTTTCTGATCCCGGAGTTTTCAAAACAGTTCAGAGCTTATGCAAGATCCCTATTCACATCAGTACTCAGGCCAATATCACAAATCTCGAATCAGCTCGCTTCTGGTATGAATTGGGAGCTAAACGAATCGTTCCCGCCCGGGAGCTAAGCTTCAACCAGTTATGCGAGATCAAAGCAGCCCTGCCTGAGCTGGAAATCGAGAGCTTCATTCACGGCGCAATGTGTGTTTCTTATTCCGGCAGATGTCTTCTGAGTGCTTACATGAACAATCGAAGCGCAAATTCAGGCGCTTGCACCCATCCTTGCCGATGGAACTGGTCATTAACCGAGGAAAGCCGTCCCGGAGAATACTTCCCCATCGAAGAAGATCAATATGGAAGCTACATCATGAGTTCATCTGATCTGTGCCTGCTACAAAGAATGCCCCAATTGATTTCTTCCGGGATTGATGCGGGAAAGATCGAAGGCAGAATGAAGAGTTTATACTATGTTTCGCAGATCACACGCCTGTATCGGGCGGCTCATGATGCTCTCACGACTGATCTTGCGCTCTGGCAACGGTTCGAACAAGAACTCCAGAAAGTATCACATCGCAGCTATTGGGAAGGCTTTTACTTCATAAATGACCCCTCCCAGGGTATAA
>JALNYD010000243.1 GCA_023230025.1 Candidatus Cloacimonadota bacterium
GCAAGAAGGGGTAAAAGAAGCTGTATTTCACTGTTTTTCCGGTGATATCATCTTTGCCCAGCAGGTTCTGGATGCGGGTTGGATGATGAGCTTCACTGGCAGCATTACCTATAACAATTCACATCTGGATGATGTGGTGAGGCTGGTACCCATGGATAGATTCATGATAGAAACCGATTGTCCCTATCTGCCTCCGCATCCTCACCGGGGAAAAAGGAACTCTCCCTTGCTGTTACATCTGGTAGCTGAAAAGATAGCTCAGCTAAAGGGAATTACTCCAAATGAAGTGGCGGAAGCAGCCTTTAACAATGCCCACAAGTTTTTCCGCATTCCGGCAGATCCGGTGAAACCAGCACATCATAAATCAGGAAGTAGGAAATGAAGAGACTTATTTTAGTATTGTCGGCACTGGCAGCCATAACACTCTGGGCAGGTAACTCCATATTCTCTTATGAGGGTTATCCTGTGCAGTTTTATGGCCGGGATATCTATAGCTTGGGAATGGGTGATACTGGAGCCAGTGATAACTTCCGTTACAATACCGGTTATGCAAATCCTGCTCAAAGTAACAGGAGTAATAAGACCTTGTTTGGTACTGGTATCATTGCTGGCTATACAAGTTACGAATCTCAGTATGCTGGTGTTAAGCGCAGTTTTCGAGACGATGCTCTGGACTTTCCCTACTTCAGCATTAGTATTCCGGTAAAGCATCACCGCATCGGTTTCCAGTTCAATTCCATGGCGTCGGGAGTTGTAAATAATCAATACACCTATACTGATAGCACGATAGAACGCCAGGAAACCGATAAGTATCTCTACCGGGGAGACTTGATCTATAGTTATCAATACAAAGATTTCAGTATGGGGATTAGTGGGAATTACTACTTTGGCCATGATGATCGCACTTTTGAACAAAGCTCTCCTGAAAACACTGTCCCCACCAAGGAATCACTATTGAAGAATTATAAGAATCCCACTGTCTCGTTTGGTTTTCTGCAACGCCTGGCCAGACATAGTTGGGGAGCCCATCTGACCTTGCCGGTTACTCTGAAGGGTGATAGCAAGCGTTCTTCCATTCACAGTACTGAAGATGCCGGGGAAGTATCGCTGGAATTGCCAATGCAATATGGAATTAGCTATACCACATTGTTGCATCCTCAATTGAAATTGGCTGTTGATGCCAATTATGAGAGTTATTCCACGCTTGAAGATGAATATCGGGATGGCCTTAAGACTGGTCTGGGCCTGGCCTATGAGCCGGAATCTGGACAAAAATACTGGTATCGGAGCATTCCTCTGCGGATGGGAGGATGGTATCGTCAATTGCCATTCCAGGATAAGAATAGCGAATACATTGATGAAATGGCTTACACAGCAGGATTATCTATTCCGCTTAAGAATGAAGTAAGCCGGATAGATCTAGCAGTTCAATATCTGACCAGAGGTTCTTTGGAAAAAAACAATCTGAGTGATCGCAGCTTGATGTTTATGTTTGGGATCACAGGATTTGATATCATCAGCAAAGCTCCGGATCGTACTGCTCCTCGTGAGATTCCCAAAGCAGAGGAGATTCAGACATGGTAAGTGACGGTCAAGATTTGTATAAACGAATACTGAAATCCCGTAAACTTGATGAGCAGATGCTGGAAGTCAGCTTGGACAATCTGCCCGATGAGGCTCTGTTTGCCAATATTGATAGTGTGGCGGAGCGCATTCGGGAAGCAATTTATAATAATGAGCCCATGGTTATCTTTGGTCATGACGATCCAGATGGCATCACCAGCACCTATATTCTTTACAACTTTTTAAACTCCTGCGGCTATCAACGGCACAGCTATTATATTCCCAACCGCAATCTGGAATCGCATGGAATCCAGCAAGGGTTTGTGGATTTTGTCCAGAAAGGTGGATTCAAGCTGGTTATAACAGTTGATAATGGCATATCAGCTTATGCCGGGGTGGAGCAGCTCAATGCCCTGGGCTGCGATGTTTTGATTACCGATCATCATCTTATTCAAGCGGATATGATTCCCAATGCCCATAGCATTATGAATCCTCAGCTTCCCTATTGCAAATATCCCTTCAAAGCTCTGGCCGGGGTTGGAGTAGCTCTGATGCTGATTCGATATCTGGCCAAAAAATGGGAACATCCGATCGATCCAGCCAGTTACTTCTGGGCAGCAGTGGGCTCCATTGCGGACAAAGTTCCTATGATTGGATTGAACAGGGCTATTGTGCGCTATGTATTGGAAAACTTTGATCAGGTTCAGGATCAGACAGTTCAGTTTCTGCTTCGTAATTACAGCCGGGTGAGCACTCCCACGGATGTATTCAACTTTATCACCTATACATCGAGATTGATTGCCAACGGACGAGAAGAGGGAGGAAATCACACAGCCCTGCGGTTCATCCTGCAGCTTTCAGATGCCAAAGCACGTCTATTTGAAGATCTTGAGGAACAAAAGAACAGCTGGGAGAGCGAGTTGAACCGGGTGTTTAGCTTTTTGGACACTCTGTCCCTGGATTTTGTGGGTAACTTCTTTGTCTATTACGACGATGACAACGTGATCCCATATTCCTTGTTGGGAACTGCCTCCACATATATTGTGAACCGTTTGGGGATCCCGACAATCATGCTGAAGCATCACAATGGCCACACAGTATGTGAAGGACGTTGCGGAGAAGGATTTAACATGGTGGAGGCTTTCAATAGCTGCAAGAAGCATCTAAAGCAATTTGGCGGTCATGTTAAAGCTGCTGGATTCACAATGGAGCCATCCGAATACGATGCTTTCCTGGAGTGCTTCAATGACTATCTGGTGGATAATTTTAACGCTCCTGATGAGAATGCTCCGCTCTTATATGATGCAGAATGTACAATAGACGAATTGAATCCCGAGACCTGGCAGAGCCTTGAGCTTTTGTTACCCTGGGGGCAGCAGAATCCTGAACCCAGCATCCTGATCAGAGGGATCAATCAGGGTGATATCAGTGCACTGAACGTGGATAATGGCAGTGTCCATTTACCCAAAGAGCGTTGTGTGGATTGCCTGATAACCTGGCGTTCTCCAAACCAGATTCGCATTCTTAAGATCCTCGATAGTTGAAACTATGGCCTGGCTGAATGAATCACTTCGAAAATCTGTTCACCTGAGTTCTTTGGTGATTCCACTCAGCTATCGGTATTTACTTGGTTTTGAAAATCGAAAGCTTGCTTTTTCCCTGCTCCTAGCAGCACTGGTCATTAGCATGGTCATAGAGTTTCATCGCTTTTGGCAGAAGAGCTTTCGTAAGACTTTTCATCGCATCTTTGGGCGTATCTTACGCAAGCATGAGCTAAAAGATTTCACCGGAGCAACCTACCTGCTTTTCTCCAGTATGCTCTGTGTAGCATTCTTTGAACCGCTTGTGGCAAGTGTATCCATCGCGTTTTTGAGTATAGGGGATACCTTTGCGGCATTGATCGGAATGAACTATGGCAGACGGAAATTCTTGCGTAACAACAAGAGTCTTGAGGGAAGTCTGGCTTGTTTTGTTACTTGCTTCATTTTTGGTATCTTTTGGCTTCAAACTCCCTGGCTGGCTTTGATCGGTGCCCTTGCAGCCACTGCCGCAGAATTAGGCAAAATACCTCTGGATGATAATATCAAGATTCCGCTAAGTACAGGAGTTGTACTTAGTATCGCAAGAATCTTTGTGTGAAGATGGTGAAACAATGAGACTTTCCTTTGTGATTCCAGTGCTGAACGAGGCTGAATCCCTCAAACAGCTATATAACGAGATCAAGCAGAATACAGTGCATCATGAAGTTGAGATCATCTTCATTGATGATGGCTCTCGCGATGATAGTTTTGCGATCATGGAAGATCTGGCCAATTAGGACAAGGCTGTGAAAGTGATCAAGTTTAGGCGCAACTTTGGTAAAGCTGCGGCTCTTCAACAGGGTTTTGATTTGGCTTCCGGAGAGGTTATTTTCACCCTGGATGCTGATCTTCAGGATGACCCAATTGAAATCCCTCAGTTTTTGACCAAGCTGGATGAGGGTTATGATTTGGTATCAGGCTGGAAGAGAAAACGCCTGGATCCCTGGCATAAGCGTTTGCCATCCAAGCTTTTCAACAGCGTAACAGCAAAGACTTTCAATTTGAAACTAAGAGATTACAATTGCGGATACAAGGCTTATCGGGCATCAGTGGTGAAAGAACTCACCCTGTATGGTGAGATGCATCGCTACATACCCGCATTAGCGCACTCTCTGGGATACAGGGTGGGGGAGATCCCTGTGCAACACAGGGCTCGTCAATTTGGTGTAAGCAAATATGGTATCGAGCGGTATCTACGGGGTTTTTTTGATCTATTGACGGTCAAGATGGTTACCCAATATGTCAAGAGCCCGCTCTATCTTTTTGGTAGAATAGGATTAAGCTCGAGTATCCTGGGCATGTTGATTACCATC
>JALNYD010000022.1 GCA_023230025.1 Candidatus Cloacimonadota bacterium
CTGTTTGGCGCTTTGCACAGTGAGCATATAAACCTGGTTTCAAAGTCCCTGCCGGAACTAGGTATCCCTGAAGATTTCTGCAAATATGGAGATTACGGATTGTTTGTAGGGGGCTCACATCATCTTGCCATTGTGGATTTCGATGAACCCAGTGGAATGCCTATAGCGGTGCTGGAAATCCCGGGAATTAATGACCAAAGCTCTCAAGTGCTGTGCTATGGCAACTACGCCTATCTCTATTTGTATAAAAGCATATACGTTATCTCCTTGCAGGATATCCGGCACCCTATTGTGGTTAATGTGCTTGATCTGGGGGCAAACCACAGAGGAGGCCTGATCCGGGACGATATTCTTTATATTGCCACTTCGCTGGGCTTTCTCAGCTCTTACAAACTGTCTGATCCGGAACTTCCCATCAGCATGGATAGCATCGGCATAAGTAATTTCGCCAGAGGCTATATGGTTGCCGGTGATGGTTTTATCGTATGCCAGGGCGATTCCCTATTGATAGTGGATACATCTGATCCTTACGATTTACGGCCCTGCATCGCTCTTGCCTATAGCGACAGCTCACAGGAGTATCAGGACAGCCGGATTGCTGCCATGGGACAATACCTTATCTGCAATAGCCTGAATGAACTAAGGGTGTATAGCCTCGCCAATCCGGATGCCCCCATCCTGATCAGCAGCACGATTCTGGATTGCGCTGATCTGATATATCGAACCCACATCCACGATAATGTCCTCTGGTCTTTATACCGTGACCCACCCATCGATAGTGATGAAATTGGGCTCATGGCTATTGACCTAAGCAATCCCAATTCACCCGTGACCAGCCTGAAGCATAGTATGAAGACGGATTGGGAACACCCCTCACTCTTTATGCGAGCTTCGGGTGACCGGATGGTGTTTATCCATTCTGAGTATTCACCAGAATCACTCCGGACAGCAGTCCTTAGCGGTAGCAGCTACACATTATCCGACTACAATTTCCAATATGATGGCATTTGGAATATTGTAGCCAATGACACTTGGATTGCCGGGTTTAACTCCGTATTCAATGTTCTTGATTATCGCAGTGACAGTTCGCTATACCCCACCAAATCGATTGAGCCGGTATCTTTGGTGGGGAATTTGCTGCAACTGAAGGACAAAATGCTCTTAGATGCCTATTCGTTTGTCTATAACGATGAAACTTATGGCGCTTATGCCCCTGCACTGAATATCTATGACCTGCAAACCGGAAACAAGCTGAGCAGCTTTCCCCTGCCAGTGGATCAAAGTGGGAATTTTTTCACCAACCCACTGAGTATTGAGATATACAATAATCATGCCTTGCTCAGCAACCATCTGGGCGGATTGGTCTGCCTTGACATCTCAGATCCGGCAAATCCCAGCCAACTGTATTGGCTGATGGACCCTTTCCATGCTGTCTATCAATCGGCAGTTCGCGGCAATGAGCTCTGGCTGGCTACCTATGTAAACATGGCGGGAGGATACCTGCGCTGCTATGATATCTCCGAGTTTGCCAGCCCCATCCTGAAGTATCAGATCAACCTGGGGGATGTGTCCCCGGATCAGATGCTGATAATGGGCGATTACCTCTATGTAAAATTGCACACTTATCTGAGGTGTTATCGATTGGGAGCGGATAGCATTCTGGCGCAAAATGATTACTTTTTGGCCGGTATTGATCTGAAATATATGCTTCCCCTTGGTAAAGGCATACTGCTGGGTGGAGATGAACGCATGATCGTGCTTTCGCTAAGGAATCCGCTTCATCCGGAGCAAACCGGCTCTCAGAGATTGGAGTGGTATCAATCCCATGGTTACAACCCGTATTACTATCTTCAAACCCAATACGCTGTGAATAAGCATAATGTCCTGGTAGCCGATGGAACCAGCCTGAAGTGCTTTGATGCCAGCTTGGCTGCGGCTATGTGCGAAGCGGATCTGGATTTCGAGACTCAGGCTTTACAGGTTTTCCCCAATCCCGGACGGGGAGAGGTTTCCATCGGCTATCAGGCAGCCTCAACCGGATCGGCCAGCGTGGAAATCTATAATCTACGCGGTCAAAAGATGAAAAGCACCCGTATCAACTCCACAATGGAAGGCCTGAACATCCATCAGTTGGTTCTCACCGACGATGACGGGCGCAAATTGGCAGCCGGAATATATATCCTGAAAGTACGTGCCGGTGCCATCAAGCAAACTTCTAAACTGGTGGTGACGCAGTGATTTGTTGCTCAAATAAGGCAATAAAGCCAGGAACTGGGCGGAGAGAATGTGTTTCATTGTCTTATCTTTATTGAGACCATTGTGGCGCTTCCCAAGCCTAAATCAGATCAATCCAATACCCTGAGTACTACCTTTCGATACCCATACTGGTATATTGCATATATCATTACGGGTATTTTTGTCTGGATTTGAGTATGAGTATATTGAGAACCACTTGGACCAATAGTGCCCGAATTGACGTTTTCAGTGATGGTTTACATCGGCTCAACCTTTTTCTTCATCTGGCTTCGCCAAATTAACACCAACCTTTGAGACACTACCTGGATTTGATGTTTTCGGTGATGATGTACGGCTGTATCAGTGGGGATGAGCAATAAAAAAGATTGACTACATACCAATTGTGGATTCTCTTGCCCATACATTGTAACATACTGGTATTTATAGCCTATGTAGATAGATAAACAGGAGTAATTATGCGACGTATTTTGATCGTTGTGATGCTGATCAGCTTATTATTGGGAGCTTGTGGAAAAACGCTGACATCTACCAGAACTAAGGTAACTTTCTGGCATGGATTAAGCGGCCCCCTTGGAGACACTTTGACCGAGATGATCCGGGAATTCAATCGTTCCCAGGATGAAATCGAGGTGGTTGCAAATCCCATCAGTAGCTATACGGCTTTGTCACAGAAGCTGATGGCCTCAATACAAGCTAAAAAGCAGCCTGATATTGCTCAAGTTTTCGAAAGCTGGACTGCGAAGTATATCGAAGCCGATGTACTTTGCCCGTTGGATTCGCTGTTTGCAGAAGATCCGGACTTTAGTGAAGAGGACTTGCTGGATATCTATCCCGTATTCAGGGAATCGAACACCTTCAATGGCACGATGTATTCTTTCCCTTTCAACAAAAGCGTCCGAGCCTATTTCTATAATAAGGATGAGTTTTATCGCGCGGGTTTGGATCCCGATCACTTTCCCCAGACCTGGCAGGAGTTTCGTGAATACAACAAGCTTCTCACCCGTGATACCGATGGTGATGGCAAAATCGACCGCTGGGGTACGAACTTCAATGTCAATGAATGGCAATTTGTCAATCTCCTGCATCAAGCCGGGGGCAGGATCATCGATGAAACCGGGAAACCCATTTTGAATAGCGCAGCGGGAGTTGAAGCCCTAAACTTTATCCTGGACATGATGTTTAAGGATAAGAGCGTGTATCTGGTTCGCGAATATGAAGGTCAGAATGATTTTATGGCAGGGATTGTATCCATGTATGAAGGTTCCAGCGTATCCATCACCCACATGCGGCAGCAACCGATCAATTTCAACATCGGCTTCGCTCCACTGCCTACCTATAAAACCCGGCAAAGCGCAGTATCGGGTGCAAACATCGTGATCTTCCGCAGTGGTGATCGCAAACGCGAGCGAGCTGCCTGGGAGTTCATCAAGTGGTTTACCGCAAAAGAGCAGACCGCATATTGGAGCGTAAAAACCAGCTATATGCCGGTGCGCAGAAGCGCAATGGAAAGCGATGTCGTGAAAGATTTCCTGACTAAATATCCCCATTATCAGGGTATTTATTCTCAGCTTGAGGAAGCTGTTTACGAGCCTCAATCCTCTGCATGGTTCAAAGCCAGACCAGAGCTTAAAAGCTTCCTGGAACGTGCGATGCGGGGTGATCTGACTGCTCAGGAAACTGTTGATGGTGCAGCAGCAAAGTTTGCAGAATTAATTGCTGCAGAAATGGAATAATGCTTTTTCTCTTGACAAAGAAAGGGCTTGAATAGTTTTGAAACATATGCGTGCCGAAGTGGTGAAATTGGTAGACGCAGTGGACTCAAAATCCACCGGGCTTTGCGCCCATGCCGGTTCGATTCCGGCCTTCGGCACCACCTATTTAAAGGAGCAATTTGGCAAGTTTGCTACAATGCGATATTCTATGATTAGAGAAGGCAACTCCGTTTTGCCGGTTTTTTCGCAAGTGCTGACAGAGCGAGAATACCTGCCTTGTTTAAGAAGGGATGTTTTAGCTGCCCTGACAACCATTTTAGTACTAACGCAGAACCCGTGGAGGTATAGATGTCCCTCAGACATATTACAATAAGCCTGTGCCTGATCCTTGTTGGAGTTGCGCCCTTGGCAGCAATATCTCAAGGCTCATTACTATTTCTCACATTTGAACCCGGTGGTCGTGCCAATGGTATGGGACGCGCCTACAGTGCAGTTGCAGATGATGCCTTTGCGATGTGGTGGAATCCGGGTGCAACAGCTTTCAATCGAAAAGGTCAGCTTGCCGCCAACCATATTCCCTGGCTGCAGGGCTCTGGTGTGAATGACATGTTCTACGAATATCTGGGCTGGAACCAATATTTTGAGGGAATAGGCAATCTGAATGCTCACATCGTGTTGTTGGATGCCGGAACTCAGGATCAAACGGATTCCAGCGGATTATCATTGGGAATATTCCATTCCTTCGATATCGCTGGTGCAGTTGGTTATTCTGATGAGATCATCCCTGGTAAACTTGGAGTGGGAGCAAACTTCAAGCTTATCTATAGCTATCTGGCTCCCCCAACTGGTTTTACTGATTCAGAGGGCAAAGCTTTTAGTTTTGGATTTGATCTTGGAGCAAAGTATCTGGATTTAGCCAATTTGGAAGGGCTTGATCTATCCTTTGTGATTCAGAATATTGGCCCTGACGTGACCTTTGTGGATCAGGATCAGGCCGATCCCTCACCCATGACGATACGTCTTGGAACAGCTTACACTGTGTTCTCCAGTCCACTAAACAGCTTGATAGTATCTGCTGAAGCTTCCAAAATGCTGGCCAATGAAGATCCATTGTACGAACGCTTTTTGACTGGTTGGGAATACATGGATGAAACAATCTATGGCGTTGGTGGTGAATACACCTATCTGGATCTGATCTCTTTACGTGGCGGGTATTTCTATGATGAAGCCGGCAGCATCACCGGACCCAGCTTTGGAGTAGGTATTCAATATAAGATTGATACCCGCTACAAGCTGAATGCAGATTTCTCAATGGTACCTGCAGGCGAATTGACCGATTTTAACAAAGTCTTTTCTCTGGGCTTTGAGTTCTAAGAACTAAGGGAAATGAATCCGAAGCAGAGCCCAAGCTTCTGCTTCGGGTTTGGTATTCTTTATGAATAGAATCGCCGCTTTTGGGCAGCAGTGGGGCTTTAAGATCAGAGTGATATCGGTCTTACTCTGTCTTGGTATTGCATTCCAGCCCCTCTCAGGTGCCAAAATGCGTTTGAGACCCTACAAAGGGAGCTCATCAGCAAAGAAGCATCCTTATGTTGATCAACTCAGACAAGCCTCTTCACCAATTGATAGCCAGCGGAAAGATCAAAATTACGAACAATTGCTGGTGATTTTGGTGGATTTTCAGGAAGAACTGCCAGATGATCCCTATACCACCGGAAATGGCAAATTTCAACTGGAAGCGGATCCTTCCTATCAATATTCAATTGGGGCTCCCCCGCACAATCGTGAATACTTCGAGGAAAACCTTTCGGCGATGTACCATTATTATCAGGCAGTTTCGGCCGGTACCTATCATCTATCATACGATGTCTGGCCCAAAGATAAACCTGCTTACACTCTGCCGAAATCGCTGAGCTATTATAATCCTCCAGATGCTTCATCCAACGACTTTGTAGAAAAGATGGAGGAGTATTTTAAAACGGCATTTGAAACAGCAGATGCCGATGATCCCGAGATCAATTTCTCAAGTTACGGACACTATATGATCATCCATGCTGGGTCAGACTGGCAACATGATATTATGGGTGATAGCCCCTCCGATCTGCCTTCCTTTTTTATCACTGTAGGGGAGGGGAAAGAAGCTGTGGTGGATGGTGGCGGTACCTTGATTTCTCGTGCCTGCAACGTCCCCGCGACCATTTCTCAGGATTTCTCTGTGAGCGAAGAGGATGGACACAATATCCATTCTGGATACGGTGCCTTGAATGCAGTTCTCTTCCATGAATTTGGCCATTCCCTGGGATTAGTGGATCTGTACAATGTGCGTACATTCTATCCGATGGTGGGCAGTTTTGACATCATGGATAGTGGTGGTTCTGGCGTGTTGGTGGATGAGCTCACAAACGGAGATTGGGTGATGGTCGAAGGAGCATTACCAACTCTTCCCGGAGCGTTCAGCAGAGCGTTGCTCTTTGCAAAAGATCTACGAGAAAAAGGCGCGATGATTGATTTTGAGGATTTGCCTCCCAATATTGATAGCAATCTGGCAGCCAGTTCCAGGATGCCTGATGGTATGGTGGTGCCCACCATAATTAAATACAGGTTGAACCCCCGGGAGTATTACCTCTTTGAAAATCGAAGTGTAGATCCGGATGGGGATGGCGGCACTGCGGTCTTTGGCTCTCTGGATAGTCGGGTGATCTTGTATCCCACTCCTTTTGCAGACCCGGATAATAATCCCAGCTATGAATATGACTATCTTCTGCCTTCCTTTATCGGCACCGATGGTTCTGCAGTGGGCGGAGGCATCCTGGCTTGGTATGTGAATGAAGAAGTAATCTACGACGAGGGGCAGATTCTGGAGGATGACACGCTGTGGTCAAACTTCCAGAACAACTCCATTAATACGAACTTCAATCGTCCTGGTGTGCGTGTCCTGGAAGCAGATGGCTTACAAGATATTGGAGAGCCCTATTCCTCATATTGGACAGGTACTGCTTATGAATACTTTCACGCCAGAAAACCCTTGTTGGACGGAGAAGGACGCTTTGTAAACTGGACTCAGGAAATCTGGCGACCTACTTTGAGTTCCAGCACCAATCCCGCTTTGGTTGATGAAAATGGCCTGGGAAGCGTGTTTTATCTGGATGATATCTCAAATCCCTCTGCGCTGATGAGCTTCAAGGCAAAATCCAGCTTTTTCCCGGATGTGTTTGCCGCTCAACTGGAGTATCCGAGTTTTCCCGCAGCATTAATCAATACCAATTATAGCGACATATCGGTTCCATTCTTTGGCCTTCAAACCCTGAATCTATATTCCTATCTGAATAGTGAGTGGCAAAACCTGTTGGGAAGCTCTCCGCTTTTAATGTGGTCATTCTCTCATGCACCAGTAGTATGTGATGTTGATTTGGATGGTTATCAGGATCTGGTGGTCATTCAAGATAAGGTATTGCACTTCATTAACTTCTCGGATATCACGATTCAGGAAAAGCAAATTGTATTTCCCGACGCCCTGCATGCTCCGGTGGTTTATGACAACTCCTTGTATTTATATTCTGATGCCGCCATCTATAGGATGAAAGACTTTGCTGTGGAAAACTATTGCAGTATTCCCGGCGTAAAAGGGATTGCCCTGTGGCAGGATCGTATGGCTGTCCAATTGGAAAATGAATTGAAGATTCTGAAAACTACAGATTTTTCAGAGCTCCAAAGCCTGGCTCTTCCAGAGAGCTTTGGTGCCTATAACCCCGTGTTGTGGCACCATCAGGATGAGTGTTTGATCTTCTTGACAGCGGATAGTGGAAACATATATAGTTTTGATGGCAGTAGTCTGCATAAGGTGTTTAGTAATCCAGGTCTGGAACTTCCATCGCAACCAGGCTTGTTCCAGGAAGCCGGTGATGTTCTCAAGCTATTCTTTGGCTTGGGAAACAGAGCTTATCTGATCCATCATAATGGCTTGTTGGAAGCGGGTTTCCCGCTGTATCTGGATCAGGTGCTCATTGAAGAACATGGGTTATCCCGAGCGGTTATGCACAATGATCAGGTCTTGATGTATCTACCTGTGAAGGATCAGGGCACAATTGCCATCTCTGACTCTGCAGAGCTAAGAGCTGATTATGCCATGCTCTACCATCTGGCGCAGATAAACGATAAATACAAGCAGGACTACCTGCAGTTTGATTCAATCAATGGAAATCTGCTTTGGTACTACGCTGTTGGAAATCAAGCCAAGATTCACAGCATGCCGGCTGTCAGCAATCCGATCTTGTGGAATGCCCGGGATGCCGGTTCAGCAGGAAGCCTGAACGGGGGACCCTTGCAGGGCCTGACCCCTCCACAAACAGCATTTGACGCCTATGTGTATCCCAATCCGGTGCGTGATCAATTGTTTAGATTGCGGGTTTTGGGTGCTCAAGCAGGTATTAAGATCAGAGTGTTTGATGTCTCAGGAACGATAGTGTATCAGCGCATGATCAGCGAAAACTTCAACGCTGAAGATATTGAGCTGGATTCAAGTAATCTGAGCTCTGGAGTATATATCGTTAATGTGCAAAGCGGAAGTAATTCCAAAACTCTCAAGTTTGCCATAGAAAAGTGAGGAACATAGATGCGGAAGTTTACCATATGCCTGCTGCTGCTTTTTAGCCTGGCCACACTATTCGGCCAGGGGACAGAAGACTGGTTGTGGGGCGAAGATGAAGAAGACAAGAAAGAGCAGGAAAACAAGATTGAGGATCCTGATTTCATCCGTGTGAACTATCAGAAGAAGGATGCCCGCCGCGCAATGGTGTATTCCATGCTGCTTCCTGGAGCAGGACAGTTTTATGCGGATAAAAGCTCCATCACGACCTATATCTTCCCGGTTCTGGAAATTGGGATGATCGCTGGTATCCTAGTCTTTTCAAACCGTGGTGACAAGAAAACGGATGACTATGAATACTTTGCCAATGGCGAGTTGATCGAATATGCCTTTGGTGATACGATGATAACTACTCATCGTTACGAAAGAGATCGTCAGCATCGAGTGGAATCAATCATCATGGGGCTCAACTCCATTGATATATATGAAAGCAGCTATTTCCGGCTGGATGGTGATAATACCCAGCATTTCTATGAAGATATCGGCAAGTATCCTCACTATGTATATGGCTGGGCGGATTGGTATTATCACTTCGCTACAGATAACCTTGGCAACGAGGTTGACCCGATCTGGTATCCTGATGGCTATGAAAACAATCCAGGCTGGGTTTGGAGCGGTAACTACCCAATCTACAATGATGATGCCCTGGGCTATTCAACTGGAATCCCCATTGAGAATAACAGCCATGCTTCCAGTGCGATGCGTAAAGAATATGTGGCATTAAGAAATAAAGCCAAGGATGAATATGCGATTTCCCGGGGCTTCACTTATGGCTTGGTTGTAAATCATCTGGTTTCCGGTTTTGATGCCATCCGCCTTGCACGTAAAGCCAATAAGGGAGTATTGAGCGATAGCGGCCTGCGCTTCAATTACTACGCTGCCATGCGAGATAGCAAGCTGACTCCCACACTAGAGATAAACTGGAAGTTCTGATGGCACATAACACTCGTCTGAAGTTGATCCTGCCACTCATGCTTGTGCTATTTATCAGCCCACTTATGGCCCAGAGCAAGTTTGCATACATCGCTTCCAGTGCTGTCCTACCTGGATCAGGAGAACTTATGCTAGGGAGAACCAACCGGGGAATGCTTCTGCTGGCTTCGGATGTCCTGGCTATATCGGCTTTTGTGAAGACCAACAAAGATATGGATGATCAGAAAGATGCCTTCAGACACTATGCCCAACACTATGCGGGAGTAGATGCCAGCATGCCGCTTTCTCACTATCAGGTTGTGCAAGAATATTATAGCAGCGATGACTTCAATAACTTTCAGGATATGATGGCGCGGAACTACTTCGTGCTCTATCACAATGATGTTCAGGCATATTTGGATTATATGGCGCAAAACACCTATCAGGGCGAAGAAACCTGGCAATGGCAAAGCCAGATGCATTGGGAAACCTATCAGGATATGCGGAAGAAACACCAGAAGACCAAGATAAACCACACTCTTGCCCTGGGAATTATGCTGCTGAACCGTGCCATTAGCGTTGTTGACGTGGCAATCTTGAATACTAATGGCAAGCTTCAGGCCCGGCCATTTGGCCCGGATGGTGTGTTAATCGGTCTTCAGATGGACTTTTGAAGGAGTATGTAATGAAGAAACTGATCACTCTTGGATTGATTCTGCTTGCTTTTGGCAATATTGCTGCTCAAAGCTCTGGCAAGGATTTCTTGCTTTCCCTTGCTGTTCCCGGATTCAGTCAGATCTCAAACGGCCGGAATCATGGTTATGCCATGATGGCCGCAGAAGCTACCTTGATTGGTTCAATGCTGTATCTTTCCAGTGAATCTGAACTACTACGGGATGAATCATATACATATGCCCTGAAGTTCGCTCAATTGCAGCCTGGAGATTATGACGCAGAGTTTCTGCAAAACCTGGGAAAGTTCAACTCCAGTGGTTTTGATGCAGATGGCTACAATGCCAGTGTCAGACGTGAGGCCTTGAGTTTGTATCCCTATGATCCGGATCAGCAGCAGAGTTACATTGATGAGTATAGTTACAGTGATGATCAGTATTGGCGCTGGCAAAGTCAAGGCAACCGGTCACGATACAATAAAATGCGCAATGACGCAAATGATCTGGAAAGCTATGGTAAGCTTGCAGTTGGGATCATGATCATGAATCATATTGCCAGCGGGATTGATGCGCTCAGATACAATCACAGCAGTCGTACTCAATTCAGCATGGGCATCAAAGACGGGCATCCTCAATTGAGATTTCGCTATAGGTTTTAACAAATGAACTCGAATGAATCTCCCAATATCCTGCTCTGCGTAACAGGAGGGATAGCAGCTTACAAGGCAATTGAATTGGCAAGCATGCTTTATAAATCCGGATTTACAATACGCACTGTGCTAACTCCAAGTGCGAAGCGCTTTGTAAGTTCCATTAATTTTGCAGCGATCACACACAACAGCGTACATGAATCCCTCTGGGAAGATAGCGACCCTATCCCGCATATCAATCTGGCTGATTGGGCCGATCTGATTGTGGTAGCTCCTGCAACAGCAAACAGTATTGCCAAAGCGGTGCAAGGACTGGCAGACGATCTGCTTTCCAGCTTGCTATTGGCGCATCAGAAACCAGTTTTGTGGGTTCCTGCCATGAATGTGCATATGTTTGAGAATCCCATTACTCAAAGGAACCTCACTTTGCTAAGGGATATGGGACACTACATTCTTAGTCCGGCAAGCGGGATGTTGGCTTGCGGATATGAGGGCAAGGGGAAATATCCTCCGAATACGGAAGTAATGCAGGCCATTTCGTGTTATTTGCACTGTGGGCAGGATCTGATAGGCAAAAAGGTACTGGTAACTGCTGGAGCAACCGCTGAGGCGATAGATCCCATGCGGGTTATCAGCAATCGCTCCTCGGGAAAAATGGGAATCGCCCTGGCAAGGGCAATGGCATTACGAGGAGCATCGGTGAGCCTGGTCTATGCAAACATCAGTGTGGAGCTTCCCTATCTGCTGCAGCAAAGCATTCAAGCTCTTAGTGTGGACGCTATGTATGAAGCAGTAATGAAGATAGCCCCCGGGATGGATTGGATTGTCAAATGCGCAGCAGTGTCGGATTTCCAGCCAGGTCAGTCTTCCAGCTCAAAGATCAAGAAAGGTGGTTCCTTACATCTGGATTTGGTGCCCACAAGGGATATCCTGGCAGAATTGGGAGCTCATAAGAAGCAAGGACAAAAGCTGATCGGATTTGCAGCCGAAACTGATGATCTGATTGCTAATGCTCAGACCAAACTCAAAGCTAAAAACCTGGATATGATTATCGCTAATCATTTGGATAACGCAGCTTCGGATCGCAATCACATTCACATTATATCCCATGACCAGGATATTGAAAGCATCGAGGGAAACAAAACCGATCTGGCCCATTCCATAATCGACAGGATTGCCAAACTATGAAGCTATCCAGGATCTTAATCAGCGGTGCCAATTCCCAGATCGGCAGCTTTTTGGCAAAATACTATTCAGCCAAAGGGCACCCGATGTATCTGCTTTATCATCACAAGGATGATCGGATTCGGGAGATGGAGCATCCCAGGCAGAGTGTGGATCTGCGGGATTATGCGGCCACCAGTGAGGCAATCACAAACTTTGGAACTCCCATCGATGTATTGATTCATTGTGCTGCCATACGTAGTTCTGATGCCTTACCCCTTGCAGAGACGGATCCCGCTGTGTTTAAAAGCATCTTTGATGGCAACATGCTGCCTGCCTACAATATTCTGCGCTCGGTATTACCAGGTATGCGGAATCAGGGCTTCGGCAGAGTGGTGTTGTTTAGCTCAGATATCACGCGAACCGGCCTGCGTAATGGATCAGCCTATGCTGCTGCCAAAGCCGCCATCGCTAATCTGGCAAAAAGCGCTTCTCTGGAGTGCATTGCTGATAATGTCCTTATCAATTGTGTAGCTCCGGGACCGGTTGAGAGCATTCTGGAAGAGGATTTTAGTGGTGACTATCTGAACTTTAGAAAGCAGTATTTTCAGCGGCACATCGAAAACAGTGCATCCCATCTTTTGATCACAAAAGCGGAGATTTCTGCTGCTGTTGATCTTCTGATCGATCCCAGAACCTCAAATCTCTGCGGAGAAGAAATCTTTATTACCGGAGGCAAACCATGAAGAAAACCTTTGTTTTGATCCTATTGAGTCTCTGCGCCTGGCTTAATGCACAGGCATTCATGGATGGTGAAAAGCTAACCTTCAAGGTAAAGTATGGCATAGTGAGTGCTGCGGAAGCTACTCTAGATGCACAAACCTCAGTCTATCAGGGCACTCCCGTGTGGCATCTTTCAACCAACGCCCGGACCTACAGTTTCTTTGATAAGTTCTTCAAAGTGCGAGATCGGGTTGAATCCTGGTGGAGTAAAGCGGATATGCTCCCTTTTAAGTTTACCAAAAACCTGGAAGAAGGCAGATATCGCCAACACCGGGTGCATATCTATAACCAGAAAGAGGGTAAAACAACCTATCAAAAATGGTCGTTTCGCAGTAATCACTTTGAAAACAAGGTGATGGATATGCCACAGAACTCTCAGGATATTCTGAGTGCTTTCTACTATGTCCGGCATCAGAAACTGGTCCCAGGCCAAAGTGTGTTTGTAAATATCACAGCCGATGGCAGAAATATGTTTACTGAGGTTGCTGTTCATCGCAAGGAGACTGTGGATAGCATCTTTGGCAAGGTTGAATGCCTGGTAATCGAGCCCAAGCTGGCAGGAGAAGCAGTCTTCAAACAAACCGGCAGAATCCTGATCTGGCTTACCAATGACAGCTACAAGATTCCCGTGAAACTTGAAAGCAAGGTAAGCTTTGGCTCTTTTACTGCCACCCTCATCAGTGCGCAAAACGTACCTTTGAAATTGAAATAACGATGCCTGATCTGCATCTTCGCGAATCCTATTATTATGAGCTCCCCCGGGAATTGATTGCTCAATATCCAGCTCAGAAGCGTGATGAATCCCGCCTGATGCATCTGAATTGTAAATCCCAGGAGATCGTTCACCGCCATTTCCGCGATCTATCTACGCTGCTGAAACCGGGAGATCTGCTGGTCTTGAACAACAGCAGAGTGTTTCCTGCCAGACTCTTTGGCTATAAAGACAACGGGGTCAAAGTAGAAGTGCTCCTGCTGCATCCAACCAAAACCCCGGATACCTGGCAGTGCCTGGTTCATCCTGGGAAAAGACTGAAGCAGGATCAATGGCTCACATTTTCGGACAGCCTGAAAGGGTACATTTGCAAAGTGGATGATTCCGGCACCAGAGAGATTCACCTGGAACACAAGGATGAACTCTTCCGGGAGCTGGACCAGGTGGGACACATGCCCTTGCCACCTTATATTGCTCGTGAAGATATTAGCAGTGATCGCGATCGCTATCAAACCGTCTATGCCAGAGAATTGGGCTCGGTTGCCGCTCCCACCGCGGGCTTGCATTTCACCACCCAGTTGATCTCGGAACTGAAAGAGCAAGGCATCCATTTTACCGAATTGACATTACACGTTGGAGTCGGTACTTTTCGCCCGGTCAAGGTCGATAACATCCTGGAGCACAATATGCATAGCGAATGTGCCGAAGTAAGCGAAGAAACTGCTGCATTGATCAACCAGGCCAAGTCTGAGGGTAGAAGGGTCATCACTGTGGGCAGCACCTCCACTCGAACGGTGGAAAGCTTTTTCGAAAATGGCAGCATGACCTTTGGTAATCGCTGGACTGAGATATTCATCTATCCGGGCTACCAATTCCAAGTTCCTGATGCGATGATTACAAACTTTCATCTACCGGAATCCACTCTTCTGATGATGATTTCGGCATTTGCTGGTTTTGACTTTATTAAAAAAGCCTATGCGGAGGCAGTGGCGGAGCATTACCGTTTCTTTAGCTATGGTGATGCTATGTTTATTGAATTATGAAGATAAGATCATTCTTTTTTTATGACGTTCTGGACAACACGATGCTGGAGTATCAGCGTTTACAGGAAGTGCAGAATGGGCTGATATGTGTACGGGCTGGCACTCAGGCCGATGGTGTTGGGCGCAGCGACAAGGCCTGGCTATCTCCTCCGGGAGGATTGTGGTTCACCTTTGATTTTGAATATCCTGATCTGGTGCCATCTTTCGGCTTGTATGTGGGATATTGCATTCATCGCGCCCTCAGCGATGAATTCAATCCCTTGCAGGGAAAATTGCAGATCAAATGGACAAATGATATCATGTATATGGGAAAGAAGCTGGGCGGCCTGCTCTGCAAGCATATTGGCAACAAATATTACATCGGGATTGGGATCAATACCAACAATGAGATTGATGCCAGCCTGGGCAAGTTCGGCGCCGTCAGCATGAAAGAGATTTTGGGATTTGAAGTATCCAATGAAGAGCTCTGTCGCACTCTGATCAGCGCAGTTGAAGAGCATTCAAAGGTGCTGGCTCATGACATCACTTATATCACCTATTGCAATGAGCATCTCTTTGGCCGAAATCAGATGGCCTCAATTGATGTTGGTACTGTGCCCTATGATGCGGAAATCCTGGGGATTGATCTGCATGGGGCTTTGATTATTCGTAAAAAGATGGGTGAGATTGTGAATCTGCACTCAGGTTCCATAATGAGTGTGCAAGCTTTTTCTTGACAGATAGAGTAAATGCAAAAAACTTGAAAGAAATTAAGATTTATTAATACCCTGGAGGATCAAATGAAGAAATTGCTGTTTATCGCCCTGCTCGCTGCGCTGTTGATCTCAGCTTGCACGGTAAACAATGCTAGACCGGAAATGAAGCAGGATGTCGAGGAATACACCGGCCTTACTACCAAGGTTGGTATTCTCCCTCTGAAAAGCCTCGATGCCAGCAGTAGAAATATGAACAGAGTCCTTACTGTAAGGGATTTTGACTATGTGTTTGCCACGCATCCCAAGTATGAATTGCTGGATATGGATGCAGTGGAGCAAGGATTCAAATCGTTTGGTATCCCAGATGTTGATGATCTTGAACCCGAAGAAATGAAGGAAATTGCCGACGAAACCGGGGCAAACGTCCTGATCGTTGGAAACATTTCCGCTGATCGGAGCAATTCCTTTGCTCTGGCCTTCAAGCTCTTCAGTGCTCGCACCAATGAACTGCGTCAGGTAAACTTCAATGTTACCAACGATAAGTTTGCCCGGTGGAAGACCATGGATGAAAACCTTATGGCTGAGCTTGACAGATTCATCTCTACCGAAGTGGAAAAGATATTCAACTTTGCCACAAACTTCTATGCCACTGGCAACTACGCAGAAGCTGAACGTCAATTGAATCTGGCGATCGGTCTTGATCCGGAAAATAAAGATGCTTACTACTATCTGGGCGCTACGAAGTTCAAAACGCAGAATTATGCTGCTGCAGAAGAACACTTCAATCATGTATTGACCATTGATCCAAATCATCTCCAAACTTTACGCATGATGAATGATATGTATGAAGCTCAGGGCGACACTGCCAAACGCCTCGCAATTATGGAACGGATTGCCACCATCAACGAAGATGAAGAACTGTGGCTGGCTGTGGGAAACCTCTATGCTGAGAACAATAACACAGTTAAAGCTGAACAAGCCCTTCGCAATGCCTTGAACCTCAAATCTGATTATACTCTGGCCCAAACCCGGCTGGCTTTCTTGCTTTATGATACACAACGTTTTGGCGATGCCATCCAGTATCTTGAATCTGCCTATGATGCCTTTCCGGAAAATGATATCATTTCACGCCGCCTGGCAATTTCATATCAACGCAGTGGGCGGATGAATGAAGCTATTGAACGCTATGAAGGCTTGATCCGTAACAACCCCAACAATGCACAGGCCTATCTGAATGTGGTTAGCCTGTATCGTCAGCAAGCCACCGAAGCTACAGACCCGGCAATTACCCAGGAAATGAACAACAAAGCTATCAATACAATGAACGAGCTCAAACGCGTAGCTCCGGATAATCCCCTGGCTTACCTCAATCTTGCCAGTATCTTCCTGGCTCAGGGTCAGAACGCTGATGCTGAATCCAATGCCAATCTCACCCTTGAGAAGGATCCAACCTTGTATCAGCCTTACGTGATCCTGGCAACGGTTAATCAGACCAAAGGTACCAATGATTACAACCGCTTTGTTGATCTGGAAAAACGCGCTGCTAACGCTGTCGGACGTGAAGCTACCAGGCTCTCTGGAGAACGTGATGCTGCCAAAGCTGCGGCAAATGCCAATTTCAGAAAAGCTGTCGAACAGCTTAATGCTGCAAAACTTCGCGCAAGCGAACCTGAAGCTGTGACCGATATCACGAATCGCCTCTCCAGACTCCAAACTCTGGTAAACCAAACCTCCGGTTACTAAAATCCTATAAAATAAAGTCACATATTGCAAAGCCGCTTTCTGGGCGGCTTTGCTTTTACACCCGATACACCCAGAGAAGGTTGTGGATTCCAACCCTCCTAGTTGTCGTCACGATGCCGTTACCTTGTGGTTACAAAAGTAACGGCAAGGTGACCACATCGTCACGACAATCAATGGGGATGTCGCAGGAATAGGGGCTTTAAGGAAGAATCCTCCTGTGATTGGAACTGTTTTTGCATTCCATCAGTATGATATCTTGCGGGTGAAATTTATGCACCGTCGAGTGATTTGTAAATGTATGATATATAAGGAGATGCCTGTGAAGAACATAAGCTTGATCATCTTGCTGCTAGCTGTGGCAGCGCTTTTACCGGCAGCATTGCAATGGGATAACCCCGTGGCTTTGCGTCAGGGAGTGAATATTGAATGGTTCCGCACCGGAACTGAATCCGGAGATGGCGGAGCCGTCTATGTCTGGAGCGACACCAAGCTTGGTGAACGCGATCTTTGGGCTCAGAAAGTAGATGCCAGTGGCAATATGGTATGGGGTCAACCCTTATTGGTTGATGGCAAGCCTGATCGTCAGGAAGATCCCGTGATTACCCGGACATCGGATGGCAACTATATCATAGCCTGGATTGATTTTTCCGATGATTTGGATGGCAATGTCTATGCTCAGAAGATCAGTGAAAGTGGTCAATTACTATGGCCTGATGGCGGTAAGCCCGTGTGTGCCATTCCCAGTATGCAGCTTGGCTTGAACATGGAAGCTGATGAGAATGGTGGAGCTTTCGTCGTTTGGGGAGATAGCCGTAATCCCAGCAAAGATCTTTATGCCCAAAGGCTTTCTGCCAGTGGCGATCCGCTGTGGACTGTCAATGGAATTCCGGTGGCCAACGGTGCAGGCGATGAAGTTCAGAATACCATGCTTCCCGATGGACAGGGTGGGATGATCATTGGTTATACCCATACCTATGTGGGCGAAGCTGATGTCTATGCCAAACGCTTTGATGGCAATGGAAATATGACCTGGACTGCTCCCCTTGAGCTGGCTGTAACCAATGGCAATCAATCTGGAGTCCGCATGGCTGCCCTCACGGGTGGAGATTTCATGTTTACCTGGGTTGACAACCGCGATAACGAACCCGATATCTATGCTCAGTTAGTTAATATCAGTGGCACCACACTTTGGAGCGATCCCTATATAGTCTATGGAGATGCAGGTTCGGCAACTCCTGCTCAGCAGTTGAATCCTCGCATTCAGGGCACCAGCGATAATGGCGCCGTGATCGTCTGGGAAGATTTCCGTCTGGATAGTCAGAATGCCGATCTCTTCGCCCAAAAGGTTTCTGCGGCTGGCAACAAACTCTGGGGGGATGCCGGAATCGCTGTTGCTACAGCTGAGTTTGCTCAGATTGGTCAACGGATGGCTTCGGATGGTAATGGTGGCGTGTATATAGTTTGGGATGATCTGCGTAATGGCAATTCACCCAATGATGATATTTATGCTCAACATCTGAATTCCAATGGGGAAGCCCTCTGGACTGCAGGTGGGAAATCGATCTGCAGCATGCCTTTCGAACAGAATGGTGGATTGATCAAAGTGAGCGGTGACGATATTTTTGTGAACTGGATGGACTTGCGTAATGGCAGTGTCGGCATTTATTATCAAGTGCTGAATGCTGCTGGAGTAACGCAGCTTGCAGATAATGGCGTTCAGGTGTTTTGGGGCTTGAGTGGAGATACTCCCAAGGGCGAGTATCAAATATTACCACGCTCAAATGATCTGCTGATTATCTGGCAGGATACTCGTTTTGCCAATGATGGCAACCGGATATTCTACCAAATCGTGGATACCAATGGCAATCCCATGTTCGCCGAAGATGGAATCCCTGTAACTCTTCAGGGTGGAGGCAAACAGGAATCAGCTAAAGCTGTGGTTACCCCCGATGATCAATTTGCCATCGTTTGGGTGGATGGAAGAGATGGAAACCCAAATATCTATGCACAACTCTTTAATCCAGCCGGAGAAAGGCTTTGGGGCGATAATGGTGTAAAGCTCACCGAT
>JALNYD010000244.1 GCA_023230025.1 Candidatus Cloacimonadota bacterium
AGGATTGGTTTGATTGGCTGAATCGGGATCTTATTGATATCGCATACCCCATGGCATACCATGTGAAATACCCCAATTTCGTAGATCAAATGCAAGCCATGCAGGATATTGGCAAGCTTGATAAGATTGTTGTAGGCCTTAGAGCTTGGAACGCCAAAGGCGGGTCGCTTACCGAAGGTCAGAGCCCCAGCTACAATATCAATCATATCGAAGATAGGATCCGCTATATCCGGGAACATGAGTTTGCCGGGATTGCACTGTTTAGTTATGAAGGAATCATCAAGGATTCTGTGCTCCGATCCCTGGCTGATCGCGTCTATCCGGAAGCAGTACGATTGCCAGAATTGCTTGCCGAAGCTTCTTTTGCACCTGGAGCTGATGCATATTTTGAAGCAACCGGGGATTCCTATCGGGTGGAGCTGATTATCCCCCGTGAGGGGCGTTGGCATTGGGAAATCCGCGATCCTGATAATGCTCTGATCTATCAACGTATGCGCTATTACTATCAGGGTATGAACGAAGATCAATTCAGCGGGATTCTGGCAAATGGACAAAGAATCCCCAATGGAAGTTACCTGCTTCACTTGGACAAGCCTGGTTCGAACATAAAGTTCGTGATCCCAATCATCTTTGAGGAACAAATCCTTGAGCGATCTGAGTAAGCAAGCTGCTCTGCTTGGAATGGCGGATTTCTTCCGCTTCTTTCTCAAAACTCTGATCGGCATCGCCCTGGCGCGGTTGCTGACCCCTCAGGATTTGGGGTCTTATAGACAATTATTCCTGATCTATAGCACTCTATCCGGAGTGTTGCTTTTGGGATTTCCTCAAAGCCTACAATACTTCCTGCCCAAATCCAGTACCCATCTGGAACGCATACGATTGATCACCAGAACCATGAATGTCGTATCCGGATTGGGACTGATCTGTGCAGCCATACTCTGGTTTGGCCGTCAGCCCATCGCGTTGGCGTTCAACAATCCGGATCTGGCGAGGCTTCTACCCATTTATAGCATATACCCGATCTTTATCTTCATTACCCAGATCTACAGCTCGATAATGCTTGGCCTGAAGGAATCCGGCAGGAGTGCAAGTTTCCTGATCTACGCCATCCTTTGCGACCTGGTCATAGTCTTGGGTGTTGCAGTCTGGAGCAGAGATTTACAGATGATAGTCCTGGCTGTGGTGTTCTCGGCATTGCTGCAATGGTTGTATGCGATTTGGAACCTCAGAAAACTGAATAATGGTTGGGATTTCGCTAACTTCAAGGGATTTCGAACTCAATTGGACTATACCATCCCCCTGGGGCTGTCACTACTGGTGGGTGTGCTCAGTGTGCAACTGGATAAACTGATGATCTCCGGTTTCTTCAATCCGGAGCAGTTTGCCGTGTTCTCGCTTGGAGCCATAGAATTGCCTTTGATCGGAATCATTATCAATTCCGTCAATGCCATCCTGCTACCCAATATCAGTGCTTTGGACAAGAATAGCATGAGTGATATATTTCGCGCATCAGTGCGGAAAAATGCAATTCTCGTGTTTCCCTTAACGGTGGTATTCTTCATCTATGCCAGGGAATTTATCACCTTTGTATATGGAAACATCTATCTGGAATCTGCACTGTACTTCAGGATCTATCTGCTACTGCTTCCCTTGCGGGTTGCTACTTATGGCATCATCTTTCAAGCACGGGGCAAAACACGCCTGGTAATGTATGATGCGATAATAATGCTCTTCCTCAATGCAATCCTGAACTATCTGCTGATCAGGATTTGGGGCATGAAGGGAGCGGCCTGGGCAACGGTAATCGTGAGCTGGTTGATTCTTCTGGTCTATCTGTGGCAGATCAAGTATCCCCTGGAGCTGAAACTAAGCGCTTTGTTCCCGATCCCGCAATTGATTCGCAATGCGATCTGCGCTCTATTGCCTCTTGCGGCAGTGATTCCTATATCCGCTTTGATCTCCAGCAGCTTTATCCGGATGATTGTGGGTGGAAGCCTGTATATGTTGCTATATCTAGGTGTTTGCCGTTTGTTGAGAGTGATCCTGCCAATCGATGTGGATTTTGCCCTGTCTTTGCTAAAATTCAGAAAACAATCATGAAGATTCTCATCATCCCCTCCTGGTATCCTCATCCGGAAAACCCATTGGCCGGCAAGTTCTTTGTGGATCAAGCTATTGCCTTGCAGAAACACAGCCAACATCACTACTATCTGTTGAACTTTGGCCAAAATCAGTATCAACTAAGCATGCGTAGGGCACATCAAAGCCTCCGGCATTTACGGAACTGGCGGCGAGCCAGTAATCAGACCCAGATGATTACTGAACGTTTGCAGGAAATACGGATTCCCCATCTTAGCTGGACTGCTCACCTGCTAAAGGGGAACCTTGCTGCTTTTGATGTATCCAGATTGCCAAAGGTTGATTTGGTTTATGCCCAGGTATCTTTTCCAGGAGCGTATCTGGCTTCCCGAATTGCCATTGATCAGGGCATACCCTATGTTGTTGCAGAGCATAGCGGACCCTTTCCCTTGCCTGATTTTTGCACCGGACATGCAGTATCCAAACTGATTCTAAACAGCCTGAAAGGAGCGAAGGCAGTTATCGCAGTCAGCACTCATCTTCAGAAACAGATATTTGATTCCACAGGGATTGAGACTATACTAATCCCAAATATGGTCGATTGCGAATACTTCGTTACCCAGGATACTCACAGTGATAAACTGCGGCTGTTTTCAATGACCCCATTTACCAGGGCAAAAGGAGTTGAAGACCTGGCAGATGCATTGCAAATACTTGATTCCCAGGGGCTGGATTTTCATCTGCATTGGGCTGGTGAAGGCCCCCTAAAGCGTAGAATCATGCAAAGATGTCTGCCTCTTGCTCATAAGATCAGGTTCACAAACTATCTAAACCGGGAGCAGGCCAGAAACGCTTTTCGAAACTGTGATATCTATGTGATGCCAAGCAGGTTGGAAAGCTTCAGTATGGTTCTGATTGAAGCCATGAGCTGTGGAAAGCCCTTTGTGGCAACAGACTGCGGAGGCCCCAGAGATATTGCTATGGATGGCTTGGGATTATTGGCCCCGGTTCAAGACTCTGGCGCTCTGGCCAGAGCAATTCTAAACCTGGCAGAGAATTTAAAAGATTATCAGACAGAAGTTATCCGAAAGCATTGCCGGATGAAATATAGTGAAGAAGTGGTATGTCAAAGCCTTCTGGATGTATTTGAGAGAGTCAGTCTCCCTCAAGCACACTATTGATTGTGCTGATCAGTTCATCACGCATAAAGGGCTTTTGTAGTGAGGCTTTGGCACCCAGTTTTTGAGCCAGCGGCAGATAACTGTCCGGACCAAACTTGCCACCACCACTCATGGCAATAATCTTCAAATCAGGACATATCTGCAATAGCTCCTGAATGGTTTCCAGTCCCTCTTTGTCTGGCATAATTATATCTGTTAAAACCAAGTCTGGTTCAAACTGTGCACATACTTCTATTGCCTGATTGCCGTCACCAGCTTGTCTTACTTCAAATCCAGCGCGGGAGAGCATCTGTACTAATACGTTTCTGAAGCTATCATCGTCTTCTATAACTAATATCTTTGCCATGGTTTTATCCTTCATTTCTGAATCACTATCAATGCGATCATGTACCATGAAAAAAAACGTCTAATCTGTGTAAAGGGAAATATTGACTAAGGAGCATCGAAAAGAGTTGAGGCGTTGAACAATTTCAACACCGAGAAGTCAGGGGCGAAAAAAATGGTGGCGAAACCCAGAATCGAACTGGGGACACAAGGCTTTTCAGGCCTCTGCTCTACCGGCTGAGCTATCTCGCCACACAATTATAAGCATTCATTTTGAGGAGCCCTTTTTTGTCAAGCATAATCTCTCATTTTTGGCATTCCCCCATTTTTGATCCACCCTTATCTTCAATTGCCAAAGATCTCGTCTTGCTTCGATGCTATACCTTCGTTTATACAGATAGCTATGTGCATAAGTCACGTAGTTATCCACATATCATCACACTTTTTGGGGGGAATGTCTGATAAATGTGGGATTGATGAAGTCTTTTTGCATATTCTGCCCGTTCAAGGAATATTTGAAGAAACGGATTAAAATATGCGTGCTGTCTTTGACAACTTCCCGAATCATTTAACCAGGAGACGATTATGAAAAGTCAAGTTAGCTCAGGTCACATCAAATCCTTTGCGATTCTAGCCTTAGTATTGATCATGCCACTGCTGGCAGCAGCCCAGAGTTCTGCATGGCACAAGTGCAGCCCTGTAATCAAAGTATTCAACGTTCGAGGACAGATTTGCCGAGAATATGCTCCGGGCTCGCTGAGTCCCGGAACCCATAAATGGCATTTTGATGGTAAAGATATGCGGGGTAACACTCTCCCCGGAGGCGTTTATCTGGTGC
>JALNYD010000023.1 GCA_023230025.1 Candidatus Cloacimonadota bacterium
GGGAAAACCACGGTATCATATCTGCTTTTTCAGATTCTGCGCAAAATGGGGTATAGTTGTGGATTGATCGGCACCCTGGGATATTGGATCAACGAAAAGCATCATAAAACCAATCATACCACTCCGGATATCCTTGAACTGCACCAGATCTACCATGAAATGTCTTCTGCAGGTGTGCAGCACGTGATCATGGAAGTTTCATCTCACGCTCTGGCTTTAGACAGAGTCTATAATATAGATTTCGATTTTTGCCTGTTTACCAATCTCAGCCGGGATCATCTGGATTTCCATCGGGATATGGATGAGTACTTTGCTACCAAATATGTGTTGTTTGAACGCGCTATTCTAAACTCTGCCAATAGTGTAGTTAACATTGATGACGATCACGGCAGATTGATTGCAGAGCGACTCAGCGCATCAAATGCCAATCTGGTCACGGTTGGCCACAGCGCAGCAGCAGATTTTCAAATCAGTGAAACTCAGACTCGTCTGGACGGCAGCAAGATCACCTGCACCATCAATCAAACGGAGGTGCTGGAATTGCAGAGTCCCTTGATTGGATCATTCAATGTGGATAATCTGGCTTTGGCAGTGGCAACCCTGGTGATGAAGGGCATGGCACCGGGAGATATATCTGCAGTAGTACCACATTTACTTTCTGTCCCAGGCCGGATCGATTCGGTTCCCAATGATCTGGGCATTGGAATATATGTAGATTATGCCCATACCCCCGATGCGATTATCAATCTTTTGAAGAGTATAGATAAACTGCCCCATCAACACATATTCACTGTGATCGGCGCAGGTGGAAACAGGGATACCGGCAAGCGTCCTCTGATGCTGCAAGCAGCGCTGCGTCACAGTAATGCCGTGATTGTAACCGATGATAATCCCCGCTATGAGAATCCCGATCAAATTGTTCTGGATATCGTTCAGGACCGGGATATGGCACTACCCTGGTGGATTATCCGGGATCGCAGGATGGCTATCAATGCCGCTCTTAGAATAGCACAGCCTGGAGATATCGTATTGATATGCGGCAAGGGGCATGAAAACTATCAGGAGATTGAGGGACAACGCTTTGACTTCGATGATCGCCTGGTTGCCAAGCAATCGGTTGAAACAATCAACAATGACAAGGAAGAAGATGAACTCCTCCTTGCTCTCGATCCCTTGATGCTATACATCCTTGCCGAAAAGATCAACCTGGGGATTCTGCCCACAAGCTCCGGCAGCTACTCTCATATCTGCACAGATAGCCGCAAGATCAAAGCTCACTCGGTATTCTTTGCCATCAAAGGCGAGAACTTCGACGGGAACCAATTTATCCCTGACATATTGGATGATCCCAGTTGTTTTGCGATTGGTTCCAGAACAGATATCACAAATCCCCGCTATCTATGCGTTAACGATCCTGTATCATTGATGGCAGCAGTCCTGCGCAAGTATCTGCAAATGTTCGATCCTTACAAGATTGCCTTGACCGGTTCCACTGGCAAAACCAGCACCAAGGAATTGATTGCTTCTGTGCTGGAACAAAATGCCCCCACACTGAGGACTCTAAAGAATGAAAACAATATCATTGGATTATGCCAGACCATTATCAGGATTCTACCTCAACATAGGTATGCGGTATTTGAGATTGGAACCAATCATTTTGGCGAAATCGCTCTGCTAAGTGATACCATTCGTCCCGATGCAGGGATAATCCTGAATGTGGGGCCCTCTCATTTGCAATACTTTGGCGATGAAGAAGGTGTATTCAGGGAAAAAACTGAGCTCTTCAACCGCCCCCTTGATCTGTGCCTGTATCCTGCCGATGATCCCCGCTTTGAACAATATCGGTCTAGCGGTACATCCGTGGGATATGACTCAAAGGCTGGCTACAGGATTTCCAGGGTTCAGCCAGAAGATTCCAGCCAAACTTTCTTTTTGAATGATGAACAATATGTGCTGCCCTATGCCGCTCCGCATTATGTGCTCAATTCGTCATTTACAATCGCAGTGGCAAAGCATATTGGGATCCCTGTTGATCAGATTCAGATGGCTCTTCAGAAACCTGTTGCCATGGATATGCGGATGCAGATTGAACAAGTTTCTGGTAGGCAGCTTATCGTTGATTGCTATAATGCCAATCCTGTATCAATGCAAGCAGCGCTGGAGTTTTGGGCTGGATATCATCCCGAACTTCCACATCTTGCATTTCTAGGGGATATGCTGGAGTTGGGTGATAAAGCAGAAATGTATCACAGGATGATTGCCGCTATTCTGGCGGAGATATCTCATGATGAAGTTTACACCGTGGGTAATCACTCCCTTGCCTACAACAATCAACCGTGCCGGCATTATGCCATAGTAGAGGGCTTGCTTAGCGATTTCCCGACTTTGCCTGATCAAGCAGTGATCCTGGTCAAAGCTTCTCATGGAATCCATCTGGAAAAACTACTACCCAAGCTTCGAGGAGAATACTGATGCTTTATCACCTGTTGTATCCCCTGGCAGATTATTCCATCGTGTTCAATGTGTTTCGCTATGTTACTTTCCGTTCAATCGGAGCTTTCATTACGGCTCTGGTGTTCACGCTTTTCTTTGGGCCTCCCTTTATCGCCATGCTTAAGCGTAAAGCCGCAGTAGAAAGCATTGATGAAGATATGCCAGAGAAACACAGAATCAAAGCAGGTACACCCACGATGGGTGGCTTGATCATCCTGGTAGCCCTGATGGTGGCATCTCTGTTTTGGAACATCCTCACTAATTATGCCATTCTAATGATGTACTTGAGTACTCTATGGCTGGGGATTCTGGGATTCCTGGATGATTATCTGAAGAACTTTGTGAAAGCTAAAAAGGGCTTGATACCCCGCTACAAGCTTTGGGGACAGATCTCGATCGGGCTGATTCTCACATTGTCCATCTATTACAGTGCGGGCGCTGGGGATCACATCACCGCAATCCAGATCCCCTTTCTCAAAAACATGTATTTGGAGTTGGGAATCCTCTTTATACCCTTTACGATTTTTATGATCACCGGCAGTTCCAATGCTGTGAACCTGACCGATGGTCTGGATGGCCTGGCAGCAGGAACTCTGGCCTTTGCAGCGCTGGGCTTGGGGATCATGAGTTATCTGAAGGGCAACTTCATTGCTGCCGATTATCTGAATCTTGAATACATCGGTAATGCTGGCGAACTGACCGTCTTTATTTCTGCCCTGATGGGAGCTCTAATCGGCTTCCTGTGGTACAATAGCTATCCGGCTCAAGTATTCATGGGAGATACAGGATCTCTCGCTCTGGGAGGAATCCTGGCTGTGATATCAGTCCTGCTCAAAGAGCAAATCTTCCTGGTAATCATAGGCTTTATATTCGTTGTGGAAACCTTTAGTGTGATCTTCCAAAGAAGCTGGTTTAAATATACCAAAAGGAAGCTTGGAGCTGGGCGCAGACTCTTTCTGTGTGCTCCCATCCATCACCATTATGAGCTAAGGGGTATTCACGAAACCAAAATAGTTATGCGTTTTTACATAGTGGCCATCCTGTTGGTTGCAGTTGGCCTAAGCACGATAAAATTGCGATAGAAGGAATAATGATGTTTGATGCTAGCACAAAGTATGGCATTCTGGGTATGGCCCGTAGTGGGATAGCTGCGGCATATAAGATCAAGGAATTAGGCGGAAATGCCTTCCTCAGCGAAGTGCAGTGGAAGGATAAGATTCCCGCTGCCAAAGAGCTGATCAAGAACTTCGATTGTGAGTTTGGTGGTCATACTGATAGACTTCTGGATTGCGATGTCTTGATCGTGAGTCCGGGCATCCCTCTTGATCTGCCGATTATTCTCAAAGCCAGACAAAAGGGGATTGAACTGATCTCTGAGATAGAGTTTGGATTCCGCATCAAAGCCCCGGATAGCACTGTTATTGCCGTCACTGGTTCCAATGGAAAAAGCACTACAGCCAGCATGATCCATCACATCCTGGAAGGCATGGGCAAAAAGAGCATACTGGCTGGGAACATCGGTGATGCTTTCTGCAGTTTCCCAATTCACAAGCCTGGCATCGAATACATTGTATTGGAAATCAGCAGCTTTCAGCTGGATTTGATTCAAAGCTTTGCCCCTCATGTGGCTGTGCTGCTCAATATCACTCCAGACCATCTGAATCGGTATCCCAATTTCGAGGCATACAGTCTTAGCAAGATGCGTATCTTTAGCGCTCAGCAACCTGAGGATTATGCCATCATTCACCGTGATTCAATTGAAATAACCAGGAATGCTGGGGCAATCTGTTCCCAAAAGCTGGATTTTTCCATAGAAAGTGCTGAAGCTGCAGCATTCCTTGATGACAAGTTCATCAGTATCGATGGCCATAAACTCTCCATCTATGAATTGCAAATCATGGGGCCTCACAACATATTGAACTCGATGGCCGCATTATTGGCAATCAAAGCGTTGCAGTTGGATCTGAAGAATGCCATGAAAGCTTGCAAAAGCTTCAAGGCTCTTCCCCATCGTCTGGAGTATGTGGACAGCATCAATGGCGTCATGTTTTACAATGACTCCAAAGCTACAAACTGCGACTCAGTACGCAGTGCCCTGGAGTCTTTCGATAAACCCATCCGAGTAATCCTTGGCGGGTCAAATAAAGGCGAGGATTTCTCGGTTCTTACCAATGCCTTGCAGAAGCATGCCACAAAAGCATATATCACTGGTGAAACTCAGGATTTGATGCGTCAGGCCTGGTTGGGCAAGTTGCCTCTGCACTTCGAGGATGATTTCAAAGAGTGTATCCGCGCAGCGCTTGATGATGCCGCAATGGGCGACAACATCGTGTTAAGCCCTGCCTGTGCCAGTTTTGATCATTTTCTGAACTTTGAGCATCGGGGAGAAACCTTTAAGGCCATTGTAAAGGAACTTAAGCGTGAAAAGGAATAGACTGAGCAGCTATGTGATCGGCTTTGACCGTACCATTTTGCTCAGTTATCTGTTGCTGGCGATCATTGGGCTGATTGTGATGGTGGATATCTCATCCGTCCAGAGCTCCATGATGTATTTCTATAGGCAGGGATTCTTCTTTGTTATCTCAGCGATCGTGGCGATCGTGATTCTATATGTCGTCAATCTGGAAAAGATGCGCTTTGCCAATACCTATCTGGTCTATCTTGCAATCATCATGCTGGTTATGGTGTTGCTGAAAGGAACGACAGTTAAGGGTGCCACCCGTGGTTTGAGACTGGGACCCTTGAGTGTTCAGCCCTCATTCTTTGCCAGAATTGCTCTGGTATTCTTTTTTGCCAATGTGCTGGACAAAAAGAATGAACTGCTGCAGGCTACCAAGAACATCCTGCACTTCCCACAGAACTTTCCGGAATTGAGTTTACTTAGCCTACTGGTTTTTGGACTGATCTTCATGGAAAAGCACCTTTCGGCAATCATTATCGGAGGCATCACCCTGATCAGCTTGCTCTTTTATGCCGGAATCCGCAAACGCATCATCCTGATCTTACTCGCAGTGGGTCTGATTGCCGGCATGCTGATTATTACCAAAGGTGATAGTTTCCGAATGCAGCGAATGCGTACCTTCAAGAAATATAGCCTATTCTTCAAAGAACGAGATCTCTCTCAATCCGCAGACGCTGATTATCAGGTGCGAGAAAGCTTGACTGCGCTTACTTCCGGAGGCCTTTTTGGAACCGGCATATCCCGCGGACGCGCCAAGCACTACTACCTTCCTGAAGCCCGCACAGACTACGTTTATACTATCATTGGTGAGGAATGGGGATATCTGGGAGCCATGCTGGTGTTTCTCTTACACAGCATGCTCTTCTTTGCCACTCTCAGAATGGCCAATCGGCATGAGAACCGTTACTATCGTTTCCTGGGAGTAGGCATGGCTTTGAACATCTATGCCAATGTCCTGGTAAACACTGGAGTAGCAATGTCCATTCTGCCTCCCACTGGTAACACATTACCTTTCATAAGTTATGGCGGTAGCGCTCTCATGATGGATAGCATTGCCGTAGGTGTGATTCTGAACATCAGCGCACAAAGGAGAACAGTGTGAAGTTTGCTTTTGGAGCCGGAGGCACCGGAGGACACATCATTCCCGCCATCGCAATGGCAACCGAGCTGAAGCGTCGTGGGCATGAATGTGTATTTATTGGTAATGCCAACAGCATGGAAGAACGGCTGACTGCAAATGCCGGATTTGGCTTTCATACGATGAAGGTGCAAAAGCTCTATCGCAAGCTGACTCCTGCCAATCTGCTCTTCCCCTATTATCTGAGCAGCAGCATCCTGAAGTGCCGGAAACTTTTGCAGGATTGTGACGGAGTCATCACCACAGGTGGATTTGTAGCAGGGCCGGTAGCACTCGCCGCCATATCCCGCAAGATCCCCTGTTTTCTGCATGAAAGCAATTCCTATCCCGGGCTTACCACCCGGCATTTAGCCTCCAGACTCACCCGCATCTACATATCTTTTGAAGATAGCCGCAAGTATCTGCCACTGAATAAGCTGCGCAATTTTGGCATCCCCATTGTGGAACCCAGAGACAAGCAAGAGTTCTCCTTTGAGCAGCTTTCGCTTCAGAATAACAAACCTACAATCCTGATCACTGGCGGGTCTCAAGGCTCGGTGGCCATCAATGACGCCGTGGCATCAATTGCCAAGGTACTACTGCAGAATTGGCAGATCATCTGGCAGACAGGAGCGTATAGCTATCATCGTTATCAAGAAATGTTCAAGGATGTTCAGGGCATTTACCTGTTTGATTTCTCTCCCAATCTAGCGCAGATGATGCGCAAAGTGCAGCTTGCCATAACCAGAGCCGGAGCTTTGACCATTGCTGAGCTTGAAGCTGCCAGGATTCCAGCCATCCTGATCCCTCTTCCCACTGCTGCCGAAAACCATCAGTATTACAATGCTCTGGCTCAAAAGAACAAGGGCGTCGCAGAACTCATCGCGCAGAAGGATTTGAGCCCCCAAACCCTGCTGACAGCAATCTCAACCGTGGATCACTGGCTCAATAAAAGAGCAATGCAAGCCTTGCCAGAGAACAATGCAACCCACAACATCATCAACGATATTCTAAGCTTTTATTGAAGGAGAACACAATGCTTGGCAGAACTAAGAAGATACATTTCATCGGCATCGGTGGCATCGGGATGAGCGGAATCGCTGAATTCCTGCACAACCAGGGCCTGGAAATTAGCGGTTCGGACATGAAGAAAACCGAACTGACTGCACATTTGGAAAGCCTTGGCATTGCGATCACCGAAGGTCATGATCCAGGACTGATCAAGGATACGGACGTGGTAGTCAAATCCTCAGCAGTGAAGGATGACAACCCCGAAATCATTGCCGCCAAAGCGATGAAGATTCCAGTTATACGCAGAGCAGAAATGCTGGCCGAAATCACCCGTATGAGCTTCTCCATCGGCATCTCTGGTACTCATGGCAAAACCACCAGCACATCAATGGCAGGCTTGGTTTTGGAAGCAGCGGGGCTAGACCCAACCATCATCGTGGGTGGCAAAGTGAAAAACTTTGGCAGCAACAACGTTATGGGCTCCGGTAAATACATCGTGGTGGAAGCGGATGAATATGACCACTCCTTCCTCTCCCTCACCCCCTGCATTGCCGGAATTACTAACGTCGATGAAGATCATCTGGATTGTTACCGCAATCTGGAAGATATCAAAGGCGCATTCATCGAATATGCAAACAAAGTTCCTTTCTTTGGTAGTGTCATTGCCTGTCTGGACGATCCAGGGGTGCAGGCGATCCTGCCTCATATCAACAAGAAAATTGTCACTTACGGACTCTCCCGCCAGGCGGACGTGCAGGCTTTGAACATTGTGATGAGGAACTTCAAAACTACTTATGACCTTTCCTACAAAGGTTATAAGCTGGGTATCATCACAATGAACGTCTCTGGCAAACACAACGTCCAAAACTCCCTTCTGGCTGCCTCCATCGGCTTGGAACTGGATCTGCCCTTCAAGAGCATCCAGGATGCCATGGCTTCTTTTAATGGAGTGTACAGACGCTTTGAACTCAAAGGAGAAGCTGCTGGAATAACAGTTTATGACGATTATGCGCATCATCCCACTGAGATCATCGCTACTCTGGAAGGATTCAAGGACAGCGTCAATCGCCGCATTGTCGCACTGTTTCAACCACATCTGTATTCCCGCACTAGAGATCTATACGAAAAGTTTGGCAAGGCCTTTTTTAGCTGTGACTGCCTGATCCTTGCCCCAATCTATCCAGCTCGGGAGCTGCCCATCACCGGCGTTAGCTCCAAACTTATTGCTGATGTAGCTATTCAAAGCGGACATCACAACGTACATGTAATCTCGAATAATGATGATATCATCAAGCACACCATAGGTTTATTGCAACCCGATGACATTCTGATTACCATCGGAGCTGGCAATATCTGGCAATATGGTGAAGAAATCCTGGCTCAGCTTAAGAAAAGTGTTGACACAAACAGTAAAGCCCAAAAAAGTAGCAACTTATGAGTTTGCATGGACAAATCCAAATTCCGAGCTGGCAGCTGCAAACACATGAATAACAACAAGGTAGTGATGTGAGAGAAAAGAAGCGCCGCGGAAACAGCAGGTATTACCTGTTCTTCCTCCTTAGCCTGATGGCAGTTGTTGCCATTGCTACGGGACTGGTATATACTTTAAGGCATCTGAGCATCTTTGATCTGGATCAGATCACGATCAACGGCAATCTTGCCATCCCGGACTCCCTGATTCAAAAGGCCAGCAATTCATATCTCGGAACCAATCTCTTCAGTATCTCCAAGCGTGATCTCCGCCAGGATTTGCAGAAAATATCACGCCTGAAGGATGTCAAAATCCGCAAGCACCTGCTCAACAAAATGAGCCTGGAGATCAGTGAAAGTGAAGGCCTGCTTTATGTGAAGAGTTTTGAAGGGAATCTGTATCCTGTCGATGCAGATGGCGTGGTATTATCCCGCTACTCCAAGGTTTACCGGGAAGATCTGCCTATTTACAGTTCATATTACAAAGATGCCCAATTCAAACCCGGGATCCAGCTTACAAAGCCTGATCTCAAGCGCATTCTCGCCTTACATCAACGCATGGTCAAAGAAGCGCCGGAATATCTGCACATCATCTCGGAATACTATATGATTGACAATACTATAAACATCATTGATGCCAGATATGGCACCCGTATCATTCCCAGTGAAGACAATATGGCTACCCAGCTCAAGCGCTATCAGTTTGTTCAGGACAATGGCAATATCAGCCGCAAAAGCGTTGTTGATTTGCGCTTTGAAAACCAGGTAGTGGTAAAGGCAGGTGACAAATGAAATCAAGTATTATTACTGCGTTAGATATCGGATCGAATGCAGTGCGAAGCATCATTGCCCGCACCGCTGAGCATGATAAATTGGAAATCCTCGGCATCGGAATCTGCCCTTCCGGAGGCATAGAGAAGGGTGTGGTCAAAGACATCCAGGCGCTATCATCCTGCATCGGTAAATCACTTGCTGATGCTGAAAAAGCGGCTGATTGCAATGCCGAAAACATCTATGCCAATGTCACCGGTGAGCATATCCGAACTCAGCTTGGTGACGGCCGCATTTCCATCCCTTCGGAAGTGCCCAATGAACCCGGAGAAATCGACCTTGAGCATGTGGAACAGGTGATCAACGATGCCAAAAACAGCGTTAAAATCCAGAAAGGGTTTGAGCGGCATAAGATCTTACACGGCATCCCTCACGACTACATTATTGACTCCCAGGATGATATCCGTAATCCCATCAATATGAACGGATTCCACCTGACAGCCAAGGTTCTTACCATCCTCAGCGAGCTGACTCCTCTGCGCAATCTGTCCAAAGGTATTGAGCTGGCAGGCTATGAGGTGGATCAGGATAATTTTGTGCTGAATCACATTGCTCTCAGCCATAGTGTGCTATCCGAAGATGAGCGCCGTCTGGGTGCCATTTTGATGGACATCGGCGGGGGTAGCTGTGATATTTCAATTTACAATCGCGGAGCTCTTGAACGCGTATTGGTGGTTCCCATGGCAGGTCAGGCCATTACTGAAGACCTGGCTATTGGTCTGAAAACCACCATATCCAATGCGGAATACATCAAGAAGCAATATGGCTCTGCCATTGCCGCTGAGGCCGATCAAGGCCTGGAGATTGACGTGGAAGGAATCAGCGGCAGGGCGTCTTCACGCAAAACACAATACTTAGTGAGCCATGTTATCCAGCATCGGGTGGAAGAATTGCTCTCCATCTGCTACAATCGCAGCAAAGATTTCTACACCCCTGAGTTGGTGACGGCTGGGATCATTCTAAGCGGTGGAACAGCCAATCTGGATGCCATTGATACGGCTATTTATCACGCTTTCAATATGCAGGTCAAAATCGCCCGTCCCGATCTCAGCAAACTCGTTTCACACATTCCCGAGCTTGATAATCCGGCTTTTGCTACCGTGATTGGCATTCTATATTATGCCATGGGCTTTGAGCACGAACCTCAAACCAGGAGCTTTAATTTGGGCAATCTGGGCAACAGCAGATTCGTAGATAAACTAAAGAAAATAATAAAGGATTTTACTTAATTAGGGGGAACCATGATTGAATATGATGACAGACCTACCCAGGTTGGCACAAACATCAAGATAATCGGCGTCGGCGGAGCCGGCGGCAATGCTATTAACACAATGATTTTAAATGATTTAGGCGGAGTGGAATTCATCGCCGCCAATACTGATGTTGGAGATCTGGCAAAGTCCCATGCCAAAATGAAGCTGCAACTTGGAAAAAAGCTAACCCGCGGCCTGGGCACCGGAGCAAATCCCGAAACCGGCTCTCGTAGCGCTGAAGAATCCAAGGACGAGATCAAAAGTCACCTCGAAGGTGCCGATATGATCTTTTTAGCTGCCGGCATGGGAGGTGGAACGGGAACTGGTGCTACTCCCATCATCGCCAAAATTGCCCGCGAAATGGGCATTTTGACCTTGGGTATCGTTACAAAACCATTCCCCTTTGAAGGAGCTAGACGTGCAGATAACGCAGATAACGGCATCAGGCACCTACGGGAATATGTGGACACGCTGATTGTGATTCCCAATGAGAAGCTATGCGAAATCTATGGTCAATCCACTCTGTCCGCTGCATTTAACCAGGCGGATAACGTCCTCTATCAGGCAGCTAAAGCCGTAAGCGATATCATCACCATCACCGGTTATATCAATGTCGATTTTGCGGATGTGAAATCTGTGATGCAAAACATGGGCTATGCCCTGATGGGAACCGGTATGGCAGAAGGCGAGAACCGCGCCATCCTGGCCGCCCGTTCTGCAATTGACAATCCGCTGTTGAACGATATCAGCCTGGCCGGTTGCCAATCTCTGCTCCTCAATATCACCGCGGGCAGCGATATCCTGATGGACGAATTTACCGAAGTATCCAATGTGATTGTGAACGAAACTGGCAAGAACGCCAATATCATTATGGGTACCATCTTTGACGAAAACATGGCTGGCAAAATCTCGGTTACTATCATTGCTACCGGGCTTGCCAAGGATGAAGATCAGAGCAATGTAGTGGATTTTACACCCCCTACCCAAGTCAGATCAACAGCCCAAAATCCCAAGATGCCCAATGATGAGATCACAGAGATCATGCGGCGTCTGAACATCAGCGATCCCGCCCTGGATACAAGCAAGAAACAAGCTGCCAGTGCGGAAGAACCAAGCCGCATCCAACCGATGCGCACCGATGTTCCCAGTTTCCTCAAAGCGCTGGATTAGAAATTACCGCATAAAATCAAATAGCTAAAGGATATCCCGGTTTGTTTCCCCCTACCGGGTATCCTTTTTTTCATGATTACTTGCCCATTAGTTGTCGTCACGATGCGGTTACCTTGCCGTTACTTTTGTGACCACAAGGTAACGGCATCGTGACGATAACTAATGGGGATAAAAGCAGATAAGGAGTTCAGACGTTTCGTCTGCAGAAGCAGCTCAGTTGCTTACTTTTCTCGGCCTGCGGCCTGGTTCGACACGAGACGTGCCGAATCCTGGGCTTTCTTGTAGACTCCAATGGCATCAATCGGGTTTAGTTGCTGCGTACCACTCTGAATCCGGTATAACCGTTTTTGGCAAAGGGTTTCTGATAGTCTCGATTGGTAGTCCTCAATTCATTGCTGCCCTGATGCCAGGAGCCGCCCCGGATCACTTTATCGGTACCAGAGAGGGGACCTGTATTCAGATTGGGAATCCGGTATGTATAGGGAGCATACCAATTCCACACCCATTCTGCTACATTCCCGCTCATATCGAACAATCCCAATTGATTGGCCTGTTTGCTGCCTACTTTACGGCTCTTCCCTCCGGAATTTGCACTGAACCATGCTACATCATCAGCAAGCTCTGATCCGCTGTATAGATCAAATCCTTTACCCATGCCGGATTTGGCTGCCAATTCCCACTCTGCTTCGGTGGGAAGACGGTAACCATTGGCCTCAAAATCGCAGACAATCTCGCTACCATACACATCATAAGCGGGATTCAAACCGTCCTTGAGACTCTTGGCATTGCAAAAATCAATCACATCATAGAAGGATACATTCTCCACCGGTAACTGATCTCCCTTGAATTGGGATGGATTCTGCGCAAACACCATCATCCACTGTTCCTGAGTGATTTCTGTGGCACTGATCAAATAAGAAGACAAACCAATCGTCAGCAGCGGGAATTCGTCATCTTCAGCCAGCGGAGAGATGTTGCCCATCACCAGAGAATCAGCCTTTACCCGGATCATCTCAATGGCTTTGTTCTCTTTCAGCAAGGCTTGAACCGGGCTTTCTTCTACTGTCTCACTTTCAGCCTGGTTGGACAGCTCAGGGGTATCCCGGGTAAGCAGGTATCTGGCAAACAGGAACAGGATGATCAAAACACTCACGATCATCATGATCCGGAAGGTTTTCTGCATTCCGCTCAGGTCTTCCTTATGAGTATGATCAATACTGGTGCTTGCCTCGATTTTGATCGGCTTGGGAACTGGGGTTACTGGGGCAACAACTGTCTGTTCTAGATTCGGCGGGAGGCTTGCTGGAGGTTCTGGGAGTGGAGGCTGATCTACAGGAGCTTCAGGGTGTGCTTCAGGAAGTTCTGCATCGGATAATGACTCAGGCTCAAGATCGGCCTGGGTAACTTGTTCCTCAGGTTCAGTTTCACGGGTGGGTTCATCCTCAAGGATCTGCTTGATCTTATCCCAGGGCTGCTCGTCCTCGGTCTCCAGCGGTAACTCTATCTGGGTGGACTCTTGATCTTCAGTGCTGAGGTATTCATCCGCAGCCAGTAGAATATTATCTTCCTGCAGGTCTTCCGTTTCTGACTCTTCAGGTCCTTCGGAAGTATAGAGGTCTGGCTCCAATGTATCCTCAGAGGGCAGGGGCTCGATATCGGGCTCTTCGGAGAGGATTTCAGCAGGCTCAGTGACTTCTTCCATGGCTGATGTCTCAATTTCAGCTTCTTCAGGTAAAATAATTGGCAGATCATCATCAGAAGGCAGCTCCAAAGAGGGTTCAATCTCGTCAGCTTCCTGAAGTTCTGGATTGATCTCTTCCACTTCTTTAGGCTGTTCAATCTCTCGGATCAATTCTGCATGGAAGGCCGATTGTTCTGCGGCTTCTTCCAGTTCCGTATAATCTGCATAATTGCCCTCAGCTCGCAAAGCCTCCGCAAGAATGGCGGAGGTCTTGGGGCGGTCATTGGGATCAAGCTTCAGACAATCCAGGATGATCGAGTATAACCAGTCTGGGATTTTGTGGGAATCTGGTTGCTGGATGGCCCGGGTCAGGCACTGTTCCTTCTGCTCTTCAGGGCTTATGAAGCTATCAACGCGCCAGGGCAGGGTTCCGGTTAGCATCTGATATGTGATCACAGCCCAGGAATAGAGGTCAGAATTATCGCGGATCAAGGATCCCCGGAATTCCTCTACTGCTGTATATAGCACAGGAAAGGCAAACTTGAAATTACCCTCTGAATGCTTCCAGGCTTTGCGCTCTTTGCCAAATCCAATGATCTTGAGCTGGTTAGTTTGATCAATGATGATGTTGTAGGGATTCAGGTTCTGATGTTGAATCCCCAGCCTTTGGGCACAGGCGAGAGCATCAGCTATGTTTAAAGCCCATAACACACCCAATTCTGGAGATATCCCCCCGGGATAGTTCAACATGTATCTGCCCAATGATATTCCATCCACATATTCCGCAATCATGAAGACCTGTCCGGCATCCTCAAAGCAGCTAATGCCTTTGCGGATATGGGAGTGATTCAACTGCTGGGCAACCAGGGCTTCATTGCGCAGGCTTTGCCGGAGTGCTTCATCTGCAGATACCATTGGCACAGTGGTCTTGATGGCCACTCTGTCCCCACTGGCCAAAGCTTCAGCTTTGTGAATGATAAAGCGTTTTGATTCCTGAATGCTCTCGATGATGCGGAAGCTGGTCAGATCAGTCTGTTTGGGCATGTTATGCTTCCCGGAAAATGGTCTTGCCTAGCTTCAGTACGCGGTGAATATGTGACGATCCCAAATGATAAGGAATGAAATTCAAACTTGGGATGTCCCAGATGATCAAATCGGCTTGTTTGCCAACTTCCAGAGAGCCGCATTTATTCCCCCGGCTCAGGGCAAAGGCTGCATTGATCGTTGCAGCAGCCAGGGATTCTATCGGTGATAACCCCATTTGCAGGCATGCCAGACTCATTGTAAGAGGCATGCTGTCACAATTACAGCTTCCGGGATTGTAGTCTGTCGCAATCGCTACCGGAAGACCGCTGTCGATCATCTTGCGAGCCCTGGCATAAGTTTTGGATCGCAGAGAAAATAGTGTCGCTGGTAACAATACCGGAATCACTCCAGCTTCTTGCATCGCAGCTATTCCAGCATCTGATGCAGCTCCAAGGTGGTCTGCCGAGACGCAGTTCATCTCTGCGGCCAGCTCTGCCCCACCAATTGCCTCAATCTCATCTGCATGCATCTTGAGCTTCAAACCATGTTCCGCAGCGCAACGCAACACCCGTCGGGATTCCTCAATACTGAATACATGAGCCTCAGTAAAGATATCACAAAACTCCGCAATACCTTGTTCTGCCACAGCAGGGATCATCTCTTCAGTAAGAATCCTCAGATATTCCTCGTGATTATCTCTGTATTCCGCGGGGTATTCATGAGCGCCCATGAAGCTGGGTACTATCTCAATGGGAAGGGATTTATTGAGTCTATCAATCACTCCAAGCTGCTTCAATTCACTCTGAGTCTCAAGACCATAGCCGCTTTTTGCCTCCAGAGTAGTGGTTCCCAAAGCCATCATTTTGCTAATGCGCTCGGAGGCCAATTCGAATAATTCATCCTCTCTGGCAGCCCGAGTTGAGGCTATACTACTGCGAATCCCGCCGCCAGCGAGGGCAATCTCAACATAGCTTTTGCCCGCCAGACGCATGGCAAACTCATCTTCACGCGTCTGCACAAACACCGGATGGCTGTGGCTATCCACAAATCCGGGAGTTATGATCTTTCCAGTTGCATCAATCGCTTCATCCCAGCTATAGGTGGATTCTATCTCTTCTGAGCTGGCGATGGCCAGGATTTTGCCATCCTTGATCGCTAATCCGGCATTCATTATCAGTCCAGGATCACTCATTTCAGAGCGTGTTTTGGGTTTGCCGCCACTCTTCAGGGTGGCAATCTCTCGGGCGTTTATAATGATCAAATCTGCTTTCATAGAGCTAAACTCCTTTGATACCGGCATCTTTTCGTCATGGGATATTTAGTCAAGATCAAAAAAAGAGCCGGGATTCCGGCTCCTGATAGTGTGAACCTGAGTGCTAAGCTACTTCTCGTCCTCTTCAGCTGAGAGCATATCAGGATCTTCGGAATTGAACAGGTCGTCAAAGATGGCTGCTACTGCATCAAACTCCTCATCTTCTTCAATGATGCTCAGCTCAACGGAATCCTCAACCTCTTCAAAACGAAGAATGTCATATTCAGCGCTGTCAAGCTCTGCCAGAGCAATGTAGTTCTTGCCTTCGTGATTAATGATTTGTAGTACTTCAAAATCCTTCTGGCTGCCATCTTCCATATCAAGGGTGATGATATTGCTTTCGTGTTCGCCACATGTGCAATCTTCACCTTCACAGCAGTGCTCTTCGTGTTCATGCATATTATCTTTGGTTATCATTGGAAACTCCCCATGTTTTTTGCCATTTTTATGAGGGTGCACTTTCTGGCAAGAGAAAAAAACTTAAGGTGAAGTGAAACAAAAACTATTGACAAAAGCAGGCTGACTTATGAGGGTGCAAACAAAGTAAAAATCTATATCACCCTGGAGGTTATATGAGTTTCCGCGTGCTCGCGATCAATCCCGGTTCCACATCCACCAAGATAGCCGTCTTTGAGGATCACACTCCTTTGTTTGAAAAGACATTACGCCATGATCCCGCTGAACTGGACAAATATGGTGGCATCATCGATCAATATGACTTCAGAAAGCAATTGGTAATGGAAGCCATGCGTGAGAACAACGTCGATCCTGCGACACTGCATGCTGCGGTTGGTCGCGGCGGTTTGGTACGTCCGGTTTCGGGCGGTACGATGAAGATCAGCCCTTCTATGCTGCGGGATCTAAAGGACCCCAGCCTCTGGGGGCGCATTCATGCCTCAAACCTGGGAGCCTTCATCGCTAATGCCATTTCCGAGGATCTGAATATTCCCGCATTCATCGTTGATCCAGTGGTCGTGGATGAATTTGACGAGATTGCCCGCATCTCTGGCATTCCGGAGATCGAACGCAAGAGTTTGATGCATGCTCTGAACATTCGCTACATCAGCCGTCTTGTAGCCAACGATATGGGCAAGAAGCACGATGAAGCAAATCAGATCGGCGTTCACATGGGAGGCGGTATATCTGTGGCTGCAATCAAAGCCGGACGAGTTGTGGATGTCAATAATGCCCTTTTAGGAATGGGATCCTTTTCTCCTCAAAGAGCTGGTGCCTTGCCCATCGGCGACCTTCTGGATTTGGCATATAGCGGAAAGTATAGCAAAAAGGAACTCACTACTTATCTGACCAAAACTGCCGGGTTGATGGCATATCTTGGCACAGACAGCGGCATTGAAGTTAATAAGAGAATCCAGGAAGGAGACAAAAAGGCAGAACTGATCCTGAAAGCAATGTGCTATCAGGTGGCCAAGGAAATCGGAGCCTGCGCTACTGTTTTGAATGGTAAAGTTGACGCGATCTTCCTCTCTGGTGGCTTGGTATACAACGCATTGATCGTGGATGAAATCAAAGCCCGTACGGGATTCATCGCCCCCATTCACCTCTATCCAGGCGAAAAAGAAATGGAAGCATTATGCCAGGGTGGAATCCGGGTGCTTTCTGGCCTTGAAGAGGCAATGGAATATCCCTATCAATAAATCTATCATAAGCCGGAATCCCTCTCAAAAGATTCCGGCTCTTCTTTTCTAACATGAAACACTTGCTTCTGCTGCTCCTTATTCTACCTTTTAGCCTGCTCAGCGCTGATTCCTGGACTGTATTGATCTATATGGCAGCCGATAACAATCTGGCTGAGAATGGCAAACAAAACATCAGGGAAATGGAAGCAGCTCATCAACCCGAAGATCTCAATCTGATCGTTCAGGCAGATTTCCCCAATGAGGACGCCCGACGCTACAGGATTGTCCATGATCAATCTCCCACTCAGATCAATTCACCAATTCTGGATAATCTTGGCAGAATCGACAGCGGTGACCCCCAAACCCTGAAAGACTTTATCCTTTGGGGCAAAGGTCGTTACCAGGCAGATCATTATATGCTGGTGATCTGGTCTCACGGAGATAGCTGGTATAAAAACAACAAGTGGATTTCTCCGGATTATGATACCGGAAATATGATTGGAATTGCCAATGGTGAACTCCGCGGCGCTCTGACTGGTTCAGGCCCCTGGGATATCCTGCTCTTTGATGCCTGCAGCATGCAAGCTCTGGAGATAATCACTGAGATCAACGACCTTACGGATTACGTTGTTGCATCTGCTGATCTTGTCCCGGATACCGGATTTCCATACAGCAACATCATACCCATCCTGAGCCAGGACCCTCAAGAGATAGCCTCCCAAATCCCTGATCTATATATCGATAGCTATTTACCAGGAGGAATCCATAACCCTTCCCAAAGCTACCTGACGACTACCTGTTCCGCCATCTCCACTGCCGATTGGGATGCCTTTTTACAATCCTGGAAGAGCCTGTCCAGATCTGTGAGAACGCACTCTGCAGAGTTACTAAGCATCCGGCAAGATCTGTTTGAGATGAATACCGGCTATGCAGATGTTGACGTAAAACAGCTACTCATCCGTTTACAGAATCACGGAATCACAGAAGCTGATCCAATCCTGAACCTTTGGAATGAACACGTGCTCGCCAGCGGCTTCACTCTCCCCTATCCTGAAACTGACATTGGCACCGCTGCCCTTTGGTTTCCAGACATAAGATTCAATTATGATGCTGCCTGGCAACACTATATGAAGCTCGATTTTGCCAAAACAGGTTGGTTGGGAGCAGTAAATGCCTGCCTTGATGACGCTCCGGCAGCCCCAGATCCACCTTCAGTTATCAGCCAGAATGTACTCATCGACCACCTGATCTTGAGATTTGCAGCCCCTCTCAGCCCAGATTCCCTGTATTACCGGTTATCTTTGGATGATGAAGAGCATCTGATCTTCCCCCCGGCTTACTCACCCGAGTTCAGCTTTTCCACACAAGTAAGCCATAGCGGGAACTACAGCATCCGCTCC
>JALNYD010000245.1 GCA_023230025.1 Candidatus Cloacimonadota bacterium
TAAAACTTCCATATTGGATTACATCCGCAACGAAAACATAGTAGCCGGCGAATCGGGTGGCATCACTCAACATATTGGTGCCTATCAGATTGAGATTAATAAGCACAAGATCACCTTCCTGGATACCCCCGGGCATGAAGCTTTTACAGCCATGCGTGCTCGCGGTGCAAACGTTACTGATATTGCCGTGATCGTGGTGGCGGCAACCGAAGGTGTGAAACCTCAAACCAGGGAAGCCATTGATCATGCCAAGGCAGCCGGAGTTTCTTTGATCTTTGCCATCAATAAGATAGATCTACCAGAAGCCAATGTGGATAAGGTGATCGCTGAGATCCTGGAATTGGGCGTGTATCTGGAGCAGTATGGTGGTGATGTACCTTGGTGCAAGACCTCAACGGTAACCGGAGAGGGTATTTTGAACCTGATCGAGTTGATTCTGCTTAGCGCTGAATTGCTGGATCTCAAGGCTAAGAAAGATGTTCCGGGAGAGGCAATCGTTGTAGAATCTCGTTTGGATACCCGAATGGGATCCGTAGCTACAGTTCTGATGCGTCAGGGTGCTTTACGACGTGGAGATATTGTTGTGTGTGGAGCCGTTAGCGGTAGAATTCGCCGGATGGAAAATGAACGGGGGACTGAGATCAAAGAGCTTGGCCCCAGTGATGTAGCCCGAATCTATGGCTTGAATGCAGTGCCCAAAGCTGGGGATGTGTTGAATCAAGTGGATAGCGAAAAAACTGCCCGGGCCATATCTACAGAGCGTCAACAGATCCGTCTTGAACGAGAGAAGTATCAGAACAAATCCAGCCTGCAAAACATCTTTGCCCGCATCAAAGAAGATCAGATCAACAACCTCAATGTAATTCTGAAAACCGATACAGATGGTTCTGCCGAGGCTTTAGCCGATAGCTTCCAGAAGCTTAGTAATGATGAAGTATCAGTAAATATCATCCACAAGAGCGTTGGAGGAATCACGGAAGCTGATGTATCCCTGGCTTCTGCCAGTGATGCCATCATTATTGGCTTCCATGTCCGTTATGGCCAGGTAGCGAAAAAGCTTGCCGAGGACGAAGGTATCCAAATCAAGCTATATCAGGTTATTTACGACGCAATCGATGATGTGAGAGCAGCTCTTGAGGGAATGCTGACTCCAACGATTGAGGAGCAGAGTATCGGCTCTGCCACAGTGAAACAGGTGTTTAAAATCAAGAAAATCGGCACGATTGCCGGTTGTCAGGTGGATCGTGGAATCATCCAGAGCAATTGTTTGATTCGGCTTTATCGCAATGATGTCCTGATCACCGAGGACAAGCTCAGCTCTCTGAAACACTATGCCAACGATGTCAAGGAAGTTCGAGCAGGAATTGAATGTGGACTTTCTTTGGTTAGCTTTTCCGATATCAAAGAAGGGGACATCCTCGAAGCCTATATTGAACAAGAGGTTGCCAAAAAACTCTCATGAAAAACTATCGCCTCCCCAGACTGCAAGAAGAGTTAAAAAAGATCTTCAATATCACTCTGTCCCAGAAATTGAATGATCCTGTTTTGGCTTGGGTTACGATCACGGAAGTAGTGCTGTCAAAGGACTTACGCTACGCCAAGTTGTATTTCTCACATTACAATAACCCTGCCTCCCATCAAGAGATTCGGGAGCGCTTAACCATCACATCTGGTTTTTTTAAGAAACAAATTGCAGGAGCACACATTATGAGAACCATTCCCGAACTGTCATTCTTCTATGACGACACTGAGGATCGCGCTGCCCGCGTGGAATCCCTTTTATCCAGCGTCAAAGACGATTATGATGATGATGACGATTATGATCCGGATATCGATATCGATGACTATCTGGATGATGATGATTATTATGATTTTGATGATGATGATGACGAGGACTACGACGATTTCGACGAAGACGACGAAGACGACGACGAATAAACAGTATTTAGCTCAACAAGCATCTAAGGGTTACATGCCTGAGGATGCTTTTTGTATGTACGCAGAAATCTCCATTTTGGCAGGATTGCGATGAACATTGAACATTTGGCCGACACTCTGCTACAGTTGGTGGAACAGGCATCCCAGATAGCCATCAGCACCCACAGGGAATCCGATGGGGATGGAATGGTGGCTGCCTTTGCCCTGCAGTATTATCTGAAGTGCATTGGCAGAAAGAGCACGATCATCAGTGATGGAGAGGATCTTGGACGCTATTTCTTCTTGAAGGAAGATCGGGAAGTGATTCCCTACAGTCCTGATTGCAGCTTTGACCTGGTGATTGTGGTTGACTGTAATAGTTACGACAGGTTGGGAGCGCGGGTGGATCTGGTGCGTAATGCCAAACAAGTTGTAGTCATTGATCATCACGTGATTGAGCACAATCCGATTCAGGCCCAGCTTAGCTTTATTGATAGCACTTATGCCTCGGTAGGGGCTGTGCTCTATGCCGCTTTTGCCCAAAAGCTTCCGGCTTTGAGTTCTGCGCAACAGCGCTATTTTGCTGAATGTGTTTATGTTACGCTGCTTAATGATACCAATGGCTTTGTGAACGCCAATACCGATGAAAAGGTGTTTGAACTTGCAGCCAGCCTCGTCCGGCATGGAACGCAGGTGAATCATCTGTACATGGACTTTATGCAAAACCACACGGCCGGTGAGATGAAATATATCGGTGCAACTTTGGCCACAATTGAGCTTGTGGAGGATCAACAGATTCTGCTTATGCACTCTGCTTATGCTCTCAAGCAGCAATGCGAGGTGGATCCCGAAACGTTCAAACAAGCCACCCGGTATGTGCAGGGTGTAAAAGGTTTGAAAGCTATCGTGTATTTTAGAGAAGATCAACCGGGAGAGTGGAAATTGAGTTTCAGATCCCTGGAGATAGATGTTCAGAAGATTGCCTCCAAATATGGCGGTGGGGGTCATCGTCAGGCCTCTGGCTGTCAGATCAGCGGTAGTCTGACTGAAATCAAGAAAATGCTGACTGAGGATCTGAAAAAGGCTATTGCCGGATTATGAATGGCTTTCTGCTGATCGATAAACCTGCCGGGATTAGTTCCTTCGATGTGATTCGGAGCTTGCGCAAGATCAGCGGGATGCGGAAGATAGGTCATGCCGGAACTCTGGATCCATTTGCAACCGGTTTATTGATTTGCGCTTTTGGACAATATACCCGTCTCTTGAAATATGCTGAAGCTCTGGATAAAAGCTATGAAGCCACGCTGCTTTTGGGAAAACGCAGCAGCACCGGCGATCCGGAAGGGGAGATAATTGAAGAACAGGATTTTGCAATCGGGCAGGTGGATAATGAATCCCTCAAAGCCCGTGCTCTGAGCCTGGAGAAGCTGCCTCTTCCGATCTATTCGGCAATCAAGATCAAGGGCAAGCGCGCTTATCAATATGCCAGAGAAGGTCATGTTTTACAAATGCCAGATCGGGAAGTGCGCATCTATGATTTTAACATTCTCCAGCAGGAAGGGGCTTACCTGAGCTATAACATTCGAGTATCCAAAGGAACCTATATCCGCAGCTTCAGTGAATGGCTGGCGCAAGAGCTGGCAACGATTGGCATGACCATCGCTTTACGGCGCACTGCCATTGGAAGACTGAGCGTTGCTAATGCCCACAGTCTGGAAGGGCTGGAAGATATCAATGAGAAGTTGTGTCCGGTTCAATCTGTTCTGGCCAGGTTGCCCGAGCTTCATATTGAGGCCATTGCAGCAGCAGCGATCAGACATGGAAGATCAATCCCCGCCGACGGAACAAATTGCGGAGAATATGCCCTTTACCTGGATCAAGATTTGGTGGCCATTGGAGAAAGCGATGGTTCTCAGATCAAGCCCAGGCTCGTGCTTGAATAGAGGAAACTAATGTGAGCGTACTGAGTATTGGTACTTTTGACGGTATTCACCTGGGACATAGAAAGCTTATTGATCAAGTGCGGACACTTGCCCAGGAGCACAATCTACACTCAGTCATCGTAAGCTACCGGGATCATCCGGCCTTCGTTTTGCGACGCCGCGCCGAGCCCATCATGCTATGCCCATTCCAGCTCAAGCAGCAGGAAATGCAGCGCTTGGGCATTGAAGAAGTAGCCTTGCTGGATTTCACTCTGGATTTGGCCAAACTAAGTGCCCGGGATTTTTTGCAGAACATCCTGGTCAAACGCTGGCACCCGCGCTTCATCGTAGTTGGTTATGATTCGCATTTTGGACGGGGAAGAGAGGGGAACCGCGAGTTTCTGGAATCTCATGCTGCAGAGTTTGGTTATCAGGTGCGTTATGTAGAGCCCTTGATGAGTGATGGTCAACCGGTAAGCAGCAGCAGGATTCGACAGTACTTATTGGAAGGGAATCCTCAAAAAGCCAGTGCATTATTGGGACGTCCATACCGTT
>JALNYD010000246.1 GCA_023230025.1 Candidatus Cloacimonadota bacterium
TCGATTTTATCTGAAATTCGTGTCTACTATGATCTAATCCAACATTCTATAGCACCCAATCTTATTCAAACTCCGAAGTTGACCCAATATACCTTTCTGGACTTTTCTGCCGATTTTGGGCACGTTGAGGCGGGAGATAACCACATAAATGTGCTGTCTCAGATCAACTACTTCAATTGATGCCAGTGCCTCCAGATAGATATAGACCCACTGTCGGGATTTGCCGATGACTTGTGCAATCTCTCGGATGGACTTGTAACTGCCTTGTTCCAGGATGTCCAGTAGCCTGTGAGCATCTGCTAAGCTGAAAGTCCAGCCCTTGTAATGCTGATAACCGATCCTAGCTTGGTAGCGATTGGCTCTGACATAGATGGGTGGAGCATCTTCTATCTGTTTAATCGCCTGACTTTGGAGTAGTTCGGGTAGTAGCATTTCTATAGCTTCTCTGCTTAGACTGGTCAGCTTGGCTATCAGTTCTGCATTGAACAGGCGATCATACTGATTTATGAAGTTGAGGATGAGTTCTTTGTCCGTCATACTGACCTCAATCATCCAGATCAGCTTGAGTGACCAGTTCAAGATTCTTGTATCTACCTATCTCTTCCACTGAGCGGATTAGCTTCATGGCTTTACGGACATTGCCGCAAGAGTGGAAGTGGACATATTCGACAATATCAGGATGAAACTTGATCTCCAGAATCTCACTGCATAGCTGTGCTATGTCCTTCTTGGGCAGGTCTTGAAACTCATAGAAGAAATTGCATCTATCGAAGTAATACTCATTGATCTGGTTGAGCTTATCTTTGGCATTCTGCATCCCGACCAGGATGACTATCGCTGTGGTCTCATCCACGATATCCCTGATGGCACCTAAGAGCTGGGGATGCCGGAAGGCATAGTCTATCTCATCTACCACTATAATCGTATCACGATGGTCTTCCAGTGTCGATAAACATAGCATAAAGAGGTCATTAGCTGTTCCGTATGGCACATACTCTCCCATGCCAAACCTCTTGTATAAGGTTAAGAGCAGCTTGGATGCAAACGCCTTGGGCGTGGTAGTGGCTTCCAGTCTGAGATAGACATAGCCATTACTGAAAGCAATCCGACTGGCATAAGTGGTCTTTCCCAATCCAGGTCTGCCATACAGTAACCCGAGTCCCACCATCTCTAATTTGGGTCGGGTTAGTAGGTATTCTATGCATTTGTCTGCGGCTATAACGTTCTGAGTCCTGACTAGTTTTCCCTGTTTCATGATTACCTCCTAATTGGTTATCCCGATTCGTTTGAGTAGTTCAGCTCTGGAAAGGTGTGCGAATGGTGACTGCCCTTTCTCTTCCTCATCTTGTTCTTGCTTATACACTTCCATGTTCTCTGTTTTGTTGAGAGTGGCAACAGAATGATCGATCTCTTCAGCTGTGGGACTCGCTTCATCGGTTAATGTAGTTCCAACTTGATCTGCGGAATCTTGTCCTGCAGAAGCTTGTTCTGCTAATGCTCTATGTTTCGGTGAGTAATACTCGCATGCTGTCTTACTGAAAGCCATCTTGATGGAGATGGGTGTATCATCTTTGTTGTTTTGATAATCTAGTCCCATCCTGTCGAATGAAGCCTTCATTTCCTGATCTATTATGCGATTTATCTCTATTTCTGCCAGTCTCTCTTTCTCCTTAGCATCAAGCTGTTCCCGCTCTTCAGGACTCAGCATATCTGGATGCTTAGGCAGGTTCATCATCGCCTTTCTGGTCATCTCATCAATGATCTCATCACTATCCTTGGGTGGTGCTTCCAACATGGGCGGACTGTTGAAGATTGCTCTGGCACCCTGATCCTCAAGTTTCTCCTGCCTGGCTGTGGAGTTACTCAAGATTCTATCAACTGCCTTCTGTGAGTTCACTACCAACTTCTTAGCATTGCGTTCTTTCTCCCGCTTTAAGCCTTTGATCTCATTGTATTCTTTATTCAGCTCCTTATGCGAGACTGCCTTGTCCATCGATACTTCAATAAAGGGATGCTGCGTCTTCCTGAGTGCTGCCTGGCAGATGAAGACATCGTTCTTGTCATAGACCACGATCCATCTGGCATCGCTGTAATCGAACCTGATGATGCAGGGTTGTCCCACATGGTTCACCATATCCCGGTGCCAATAGACCTTCTTATCCAGTCTGATGCCTTCGCTACGGATGTTCTTGCGCTCCATCGCCATCATCAGGAAGTTGAGCCTAGATATCTCCACTTGTCGATTCTCCGCTATCCTGGCAGCACTGAATACCTCATAAGGAGTTCGTCTGTTGAGTGAGGTATGCGGAGTCTCACCATAACAGAATCTCACATAGAAGGCAATCATCTGCATGGTCTCTTCAATAGTGGGTGGCTTACCGGTATAGAGCTTCTTAGCCCACTTCTCGTTTCTATGTAACACTGATGGCTTATCAGCTATCGATGCTCCTCTGAATGTGGTAATGAACCTTTCAAATTGCTCCTGGAAGGTCTTGAAGAAGCGTTCGATCACTTTGGCTTTGGCATTATAGCTCTCAGCGAATCTCACCCCGATATTGAGCCGGGGGAAGATGCCACCCAGTTCCTTGTTTAGATCATGCTCTTCCCAGCTCTCATGAAAGAGCTTAGCTCGGAAGGCCTTGCCATTATCCAGATAGACATACTCCGGTAGTACTGCCATCGTCCCACTATTGTTATCGGCTATCTGTGAACAGTTGATGAAGCCATTGCGGAAGGCTGTGAGGATGTGCTGGCTATCTTCAGTGAAAGCGAGTGAGGCTCCCACCGGATATCTGCTTGCCCAGTCCATCACCATGATCATCGTCATACGCTGTGCTCTTCCCGTCTGAGGATTGAGGATATCGAAGGAGAGGGTATGTCCATCCGCTACCCAGACCTGTCCCACAGCCAAACTGCTATCATCTCGCATGATGGTCTTAATAATCCGCTCTGACACGAACTTACTGCCATCTCTGGCTTGATGCCATTCTGCCGGATGCCTGGCTGCCCATTCCTCGCACCAGCGTCTGAGCGTCCGTTCATTGGTACAGGATTCGATCACACTGTTTCTGGACATCTGTTTGAGGTTGGTGATGGCAGAACCGATCTTGATCCGGTTAGGATTGAGCAGCAGATGCAGCAGGTAGTGCTGTTCCTGAAAGGTGATCTTACGTTCTTTATACTTGCCCTTGCTCTTGTGGATCAGGGCATACATATCAAGCTTGTTCTCAAGGTAGATATTGAGCCACTCTCGCAGTGCCCGCTCTTTACGATGTCCTTTGAGATTGTAGAGTTCCGGCACCAGTCTCTTGGTGTTATAGTCATTGGTGATGCGTTTCCAAGCTAAGGTCCTGGAATCAACTCCATGCAATCTGCGGTAAACCTCCTGGCAGAACCTGCCATAGAGCTGAGCCTCATCCTTGAAGAGCAGCCGTTCCTCTTCCACCGGAGCCAGATCGAGAAATTCACTGGAGAAGTCGATTACCACATCATTGTCTCTGGCTTCATGGATCAGTGTGAGCTTACGTTCAAAGTCCAGATAGTCTTCATAGGTCTCATAGACCGTCTCGGACTCCAGATCATCGTCTGTAGTATCGGCTTTGGCATTGTACTGCTGGCTGTAGGCAAGCATGAAGCTGTTGTCGATATTCTCATTGCCTTCATTCATCACTAACCTTGCCTATTCCAGCCCTCACCTCTGGAGCTACTTTGCATCTGCCTCCACTCTTAATCTCCAGCTTCAATCCCTGGCTTTCCATCAGTTCTTGCAGCTCATTCAGCTTGTTGCGATACTCTCTCAGGAACTCCTCAGTCGGTCTGCCATTATATGGAAACATCTGAACCTCCTGTAGAATCCTTGATCTTCTCCACTAGATATTTACCATTATCATAGTAGACCAGGAAGACACTGGGGTAGCTATGCTCGCCCAGATCGATCACTTCCTCGAAGTACAGCTCCGGTTTGTGCAGGCTGTCTCTGAATCTGTCATACTCAGCTTGAATGATCTCCTCAGTTGCCAGTACAAAGGTCTTGATCGTGGCTCCGTTCTTGGTGGGTATCTGATGCTTGAGTGCGGTCAGTTTCCCGGCATCGACCATTCTTCTGATCGTCTTCAGGTTCTTGTTCATTAGTAAGGCAACCCTATCGATGGGCAGCCAGATAAAATCGACTTTCATGTCCATGTCCAAGTCCTTCAAAAACTGCGACCCACTTGGACATTTCAGTCTGTTATCCTGAAAAATGCGGTCAAGCGCTTGGACATTTTGGCCTCTCATCATAGTTATCAATGAGTTAAGCCTCATTCCCACCCCCGCTTGGACAGGGGTACCCGCTTGGACATTGCCCTGATTCGCCCGTT
>JALNYD010000024.1 GCA_023230025.1 Candidatus Cloacimonadota bacterium
ATATGAAAAAGCTATTTTTGATCTTATGCGCAGCAACAATGCTGAATGTGATGCCCTTGGCGGCAGTACCCAATGATCCCATTAGTGATCCATCTAACTATCCGGAATATACTGGAAGTCTGGATGATCCTGACCTCCTGGTAATATATAGGGGGAAGGGTTACATCATTGTTCAACTAAAGAATAAGACATTAGTTTACTACCATAAATGATTTTATCGAAAACGTCGGAACAGAGCTACCATATGAGCAAACGCAGGAGCTAATAGTGTATAAGAAATCGAGGTTCAACCTGGAACTGAAACATAACTCCCGGAGTTTCATTTACAACGCCTACACCGGAGCTTTAGGAGAGATCGAGTCCGAGCAATTTGATTATTATAGCTCGGACTTGTATGAGCGACTTACTGATATTGAACAATGGCTTGAAATGGGTTTTCTGGTACCGCGAAGTCTAAATGAAATCAAGCTAATGAAACTGAGTTTTGAACACAACAGGTTTAGACCCGATCTCTTCCTTACCATAGCTCCCACCCTATTATGCAACTGCTCGTGTAATTATTGCTTTCAGGACAAGTCTCCTCATACCATGACTCCGGATATTTACGAGGCAATTGAGGAAATGATCTGCCAGCAGTTAATGCATACCCAGAATCAGCTTCCTATCTCCTGGTATGGAGGTGAGCCATTTCTGTGCCTGGATGAGATTGCAGAATTTTCGCAAAAGTTGGCAGCACAAATCGGCAGGAGACGACTCCAGTATAACTTCGTGACCAATGGAACTCTGATCGATGAAGCTCTATTAAAACGCATCCAATGCTATGCGTCAATCAGAAGCTTTCAAATCAGTTTGGATGGGCCGCTTGCTTATCATGATGAGATCCGGGTTTACAAGAATGGATCTGGCACCTATCAGGATATCATAAAAAATCTGCCCCGCCTTGCAAAATATGGTCAGATCGTGATCCGCATCAATGTGGATAACCACAACCTGGATACCATTGAAGAATTGCTTGAGGATTTATCTCAGAAATTACCCAGTCAGATGAAAGCAATCATCTATTTCGCCAACATCCAACGCTGCAACACCAATGTGAAGAGTGCGCCTGAACGCTATATTGGTCCGATGAAGTTTTGGGAAAGCCGGTTGAAGCTAAACCGGTTGGCTCAGCGTTACGGCATTAAGGTAGAAAACCTGCCCACATGCAGTATGGGCTGTACATATAGTGCTCAGCATGCCTTCGTGATTGATCCTCAGGGGAATTGTTACAAGTGCTGGGATTTCATTGGCAATCCAGATTACATTATTGGAAATGTACGCGACTATGGAAACATTTATATGAACCCAGAGTATCTGCGAGAATTGAGCTTCAATCCCTATGAAAGCCAGGATTGCCCTCAATGCAACCTGCTGCCACTATGTAAATCCGGATGTCTGGCCACGATGAACGGTGATCTTCCCGATATGCAAGAAAGATTGAGCTGTCGGGAGATTCAGAACATATTTAGAAAATGCATAAAAGCCAAGATCAAATACACAGAATTCCTGATCCAGGAGGAACCCAATGAAAATATTAGTTGAACCCAGCTACAGATCAGGTCTGGGAAGCCAAAACTCACAGAACTGTACCTTCTGTAATCAAAAGCTTTCACCAAAGCACATCCCTGAACTGCCAAATCTCAAATCCAGCAAGTTCACCAGCGTCATTGCCAAAAGCGTGCATCAGCGATTAGTGAGTACTTATCTTTTCTAACCCTCAATGCAGAATCCTCAAAGCATCACCCATGTCACCATGGAGTTTTAGCTTCCACCTCAGTGCAAGATTTCTTGTATGGACGCTTGAAGCTCCTTGGTGACCTTTTTTATCGCTAATTGTAGATTCCCAGCCATGCCTGGACTTGTTGTAGAAATAGGATTCCGTATTTCAGGCAAACTATGTATTTGGATTCGGAAATGATGATCTGGGGGGATTGATGTTGCGAAGCATAGATTTACAAACTCTTCACTTGACACAATCCTGCACTCAGAAATCCTTGACTCAAATTGTATGAATATACACAAGGAGCAAGATAAATGAAACAGGGAATTCATCCTAAATACGAGAAAGCTACTGTTACCTGCGCTTGCGGAAACACCTTTGAAACGCGCAGCACGAAGGGCAACATGCAGGTCGATATCTGCAACGTATGCCATCCATACTACACCGGCAAACAAAAGATTATGGATACTGCCGGCCGGGTTGAGAAGTTTAATAAAAAGTACAACCGCAGTACCAAAGAACAATAGATACTCAAACCACAGTTTACGCCAGTCTACCCGTCATCAACCAAGGGAGAGTGGCGTTTTTTCTTTATTAAAAAGGAATTAGCATGAAACAGGAAATAGCAGTTGGCGGTCAAGCCGTCATTGAAGGCGTAATGATGCGTGGACCCAGGCAACTGGCCACGGCAATCCGGCGTAAAAACGGAGAGATTGAGCTGAAGATCACCCCCTTTATCAGTGTTACTCAAACCGTGAAGCTATATGGCAAACCAATAATCCGGGGATTTGTTTCCCTGATCGAAATGATGAAGATTGGCTTTTCCACACTTACTTTCTCGGCGGATCGCTATGAGCTTGATCTAAAAGCCGAAGAAGCTGCAAGTGGCAAAGTGAGTAAGGAAAAATCGGCTGCTGCAACAAAAATGGAAGAAGCCATCAGCTATGTGATTGCCTTTGGCCTGGCCTTTTTGCTATTCGGACTGTTACCCTACAAATTAGCAGACTGGTTGAAGCTATCCAAACAGGATTTCTATTTCAATCTGTTTGCAGGCAGTATCCGAATTGTGTTCTTTGTACTCTATGTATGGATCATCTCGCTGATGAAGGATGTGAAACGATTGTTCCGCTATCATGGTGCTGAGCATAAGAACGTTAACGCCTATGAAGGTGGATCAGCTTTGGAAATTGGCAGCATTCAGTCTTTTACAACCATCCATCCCCGCTGTGGAACCAGTTTCATGTTTTTTGTGCTGCTTGTGGGTATTCTCACTTTCTCCATCACCGATACCCTGGTCTCGGCCTTCATCATTGGCGGTCCGATCCCAGTATATTACAGGCTTGCCTATCACTTGCTATTGATCCCGCTGGTCTCCGGACTCAGTTATGAAGTGCTGAAGTTCTCCGGACGCAATCTCAAACACCCCCTGGTCAAGATCATGACCGTGCCTGGGATGGCTCTGCAACGGATAACCACTCAGCCTCCAGATGATCAAATGGTGGAAACAGCTCTGGTGGCTATGAAGGCCGCACTGGACATGGATTACAGCGAGCACAACGTGAGGCTCCTGGAGAACTAAAGCATGTTGCCAATTGAGAAGTTACAAGCCCTGACTGCTGAGCATCAAGAGCTACAGGAAAAGGTCTCCGATTCCTCGCTGATGAGTGATGCCCGCAAATTTAGGGATCTGATGCGCAGATACAAAGAACTGACCGCGATCACAGACTGCTGGAAAAGCTATCAGAACACCGAAACCGAGCTCGCAGAAGCCAAACACATCCTGGATACGGAAAAAGATCCCGATCTGCAACAAATGGCAAAAGATGAGATTGCGGAACTCAATCAAAGATTGGAACAAAACGAAGCAGAATTGCGGGATTTACTGATCCCCAGTGATCCCAATGACGAGAAAAACGCCATCATCGAGATCAGAGCAGGAACCGGAGGGGAAGAAGCAGCCCTGTTTGTGGCAGATCTCTTCCGGATGTATAGCTATTACGCCGAGCAGAAAGGTTGGAAAAAGCAGGTGATTGATGCTTCCGAAACCGGACTGGGTGGATATAAAGAAGTTGTGATGCAGCTAAACGGAGAAAATGCCTACGGCCTAATGCGCTTTGAAAGCGGAGTACACCGGGTTCAGCGCATTCCTGTCACGGAATCAAGTGGGCGGATTCACACTTCTGCTGTGACTGTCGCTGTCCTTCCTGAAGCTGAAGAAGTGGATATTGAGATTAGTGATAATGATCTGCGGATTGATGTCTATCGCAGCAGTGGCAACGGTGGACAAAGCGTGAATACTACAGATTCTGCAGTTAGAATCACCCATATACCTACTGGCCTGGTCATCACCTGTCAGGATGAAAAGTCCCAGATCAAGAACAAGGCTAAAGCGATGAAGGTTCTGCGCAGTAAACTTCTGGATTTGCAGATCAGCAAACAGGAGCAGGAGATTGCCCAATCCCGCAAGGCTCAGGTTTCCACAGGTGACCGCTCCGCAAAGATCAGAACCTATAACTTCCCTCAAAGTCGGGTTACGGATCACAGAATAAACTTGACAAGCTACAACCTGGATGGATTCTTGGCTGGAAATATTGACGATTTCGTGCAGTCATTGCGAATCGCCCATAGAAACGAAAAGGTGAATGAGTAAATGGAGCTCCTTCAGATTGTTCTGATTTTGTTGATCCTGGTCTTTTTCTTGCTGTTGTCCCTGTTTTTCTCAGGACTGGAAACAGGTTTGATCTCGATTGATCAGATCGCCCTGGAACATAGCGCCAAAAGAAGCCGCTCAAGAGCTGCCTTGCTCAAGTTTATTCGTCAGCCGGATAAGTTTTTGGGTACGACCCTGATTGGCAACAACATTGCCAATGCAATCCTGGCCTCGCTATCCACATTGATCGTCGCGCGTTTGGGCAATTTTGCCTTTGATCCTCGCTATACGTCTTTGTTTATCGGGGCTATAGTGTTGATCTTTGGTGAGATTGTGCCCAAAGCTCTGTTCAGGGATCATGCGGATAGCATTGTGCCCCGTTTGTTTCCCCTTTTAATCTTCTTCTTCTATCTCTTTCGTCCATTTGTAGCTTTGGTTTCTTGGATCAACCGAGCCTTGAGGCGTTTACTGAAGATGGAAGACAACTACCAATATGATTACCTTACCAAGGACGACATCTCTTTCCTTTTTGCCCAGGCCAATGATGACGATGTGATCAGTGCTCCTCAGATGGAGATGATTGAAGATGCTTTGGATTTCAAGGAATTGGAAGCCAGAAACGTCATGGTGCCCAGAACTGATATCGTAGCCTTCCCAGAAAGCTCCACGATCAAGGAAGTGATTGAAATAGCCAAGATTGAGGGCTTCACCCGATATCCGGTTTATCGAAACAGCATCGATGACATCATCGGCATCCTGATTATCTATGATATTCTGAAAAAGGAAATCAAGGAAGATATGCTGGCTTCAGAGATCCTCCATGAACCCTATTTTGCTCCGGAAAACATCGATCTTGACGTTTTGTTAAAGGAAATGCAGAGCAATCGTCGCTCCATGGCCATAATTGTGGATTCTTATGGTGGAACCGCCGGCATGGTGACTATGGAAGACATTCTGGAAGAGATCGTGGGTGATATTGAAGATGAATATGATGATGAAGATGAGAAAGACGTGGAACAGGTGAGTCCTAATACCTGGATCGCCATGGCAGATGTGGAAATTGACCATCTGGCGGATGATCATAATATAATCCTGCCAGAAGGGGATTATGAGACCATCGCTGGTCTCATCCTGGACAAACTGGAACGCATTCCCCACCAGGGTCAATTCATCAACATTGAACCATATCGAATCCAAGTTCTCCAAGCAACTGATAAGAAGATTGTGAAAGTCAAGATACATAAGTCAATAGATCATTAAGAACCGATAATTAGAAGGATACGAGGTTATAGACGATGAAACTCATGGAATGTGTACCTAATTTTAGTGAAGGGAAAGATCAGGCTGTTTTGGATGCGATTGCTGCGTCCATCAAGGGCGTTAAGAACGTTGTCTTGCTAGACGTTGATCCAGGAGCTGATACAAACCGCACTGTATTTACAATGGCGGGAGAGCCTGAAGCTGTGGTTGAAGCAGCGTTCCAGGCAATCAAAACTGCCAGTGAATTGATCGATATGCGCAAGCATCATGGAGCCCACCCCCGGATGGGAGCTACTGATGTATGTCCTTTCATACCAATATCTGATATGACAATGGATGAATGCGCTGAGTATGCCCGCATTCTGGGTAAACGTGTGGGTGAAGAATTGCAGATCCCGGTTTATCTCTATGAACACGCAGCCAGCAAACCCGAATGGCAAAACCTTGCCAATGTGCGCTCCGGAGAATATGAAGCTCTGGCCGAGAAGGCTAAAGATCCATATTGGAAGCCAGATTTTGGTCCCCATACCTTCAATGCAAAAAGCGGTGCCACGGCAATATCTGCACGTGAGTTTCTGATTGCTTATAACATCAACCTGAACACCAGAGATAAAAAGAAAGCCCATGATATCGCCCTTACCATCCGTGAAAGCGGCAAGCCAGCCCGGGATGAGAATGGAAAGCTACTCAAGGACAAAGACGGCAACAAGATCATGGTTCCAGGGCTGTTCTCAAATTGCAAGGCTGTGGGCTGGTATATTGATGGTTATGATCGTGCTCAGATCAGCATCAACCTTACCAACTACCGGATTACACCCCCGCATCTAGTATTGGACAAAGTGCGTGAATTAGCCTTTGAAATGGGTATTCAGGTTACTGGAAGCGAGCTGGTGGGGTTACTGCCAAAAGCGGCTCTGGTTGAAGCTGGTAAATACTATTTGAGCAAAATGAACGAAAGCACTGGCCTCCCTGAGAAGATGATCATGGATACTGCCATCCAATCCATGGGTTTAGCAGAGCTTGCTCCCTTTGACATTGATAAGAAAGTGATCGAATATGCCATAGCCCGCAATGACAGCCTGGCTGATATGAAGGTAACAGCTTTCTGCGATCTTCTATCCACTGATGCTCCAGCCCCCGGAGGCGGCTCTGTAGCAGCATTATGTGCCGCCATGAGCGGAGCCCTGAGCGCAATGGTCTCCAATCTCACCATCGATAAGAAGGGTTATGAAAAAGTGCAGGCAGATGCCCGCAGGCTGGCGCCAATGGGACAAAGCATCAAAGAACGTGCCATTCACTGTATTGACGTGGATACCGATGCCTTCTATGCTATGATGGACGCCATGAAGCTGCCCAAAAAGACTGAAGAAGAGATTGCAATCCGTGCTGAACAAATCGAGAAATGCACTCAAGGCGCCATCAACGCCCCTCTTGAGACCCTTCGACTTTCCTATGAAGCCCTGCTGCTTGCCAAAGAAGTAGCTGCCATTGGCAACATCAATGCCCTTTCTGATGCCGGTGTGGCTGCCCTGACAGCTCTGGCCGCTGCGAAAGCTGCATGTTACAACATTCTGATCAACCTGGCAGGAATTACCAACGAAGATTACCGTAGCAATACTCTGAGTGATGCGAAGGGCATGATTGCCAAATGTAATGCTTTGGCTGATGAAATCGAACAGGATGTTAGCTCAAGACTATAAGTAATGGACATTTATATCATCGGCTTCACCAGAGCGGGGAAAAGCAGTTTGGCCAAATCCCTGGCAAATAGCTGGCAGATACCTGCTTATGATACCGATGAATTGATAGAGCTTGAATGCGCCCATAGCATAGCAGAAATAGTTGCTGATCATGGATGGGACGCTTTTCGCAAGCTTGAAAGCTCAATGCTCTTGAAGCTGGGAAACCCGAGTTTTCCAGCTTCCCCTTTTAACCTCTCAGATATCCCGAAACCAAGCCCAGAGCCAGGTGCCAGACGAATAAGCCGCATCATCTCCTGTGGAGGTGGCATTGTGGAAAATCCGATCAATCGGGACTTTCTGAAGCAACAAAGGGTGTTTTGGCTAAACCCACCCTGGGCTCTGATACTCAGCAGATTACAGACCAATCCTTCCGCAATATGCTGGGGTAGAACTGCCAAACAGCTATTTGACCTATACCAAATCCGATACCCTCTTTACAGGGAGATAGTGACCCAATGCAAGAACTAATGACTAAATTGTACAGTGACGTCAGCTACTGTCAGAGATGCGGTGGCAAGATGAAGCTAAATGTTGATTATGAGAACAAAATCCGCTCTGTTTGCGATGCATGCGGATTTGTGCTCTATCGCAATCCCATCCCGGCAGTCGCAATGGTCGTGCTAAATGACAAACATGAACTGCTATTGGTGTTGCGCAAGTATGAACCCAGAGCTGGGATGTGGGCTTTACCAAGCGGTTATGCCGAGATATTTATGAGTCCGGAACAGAATGCGATCGCAGAATTGAGCGAAGAAACTGGCCTGATCGGTGAGATTGATCATCGCATTGATTGGTTCTATGGCTTCTCCCCCATCTATTACCGGGTGATCAGTCTTGGTTTCAGGATGAAGGTAACAGGGGGTGAATTGCTTGCCGGAGATGATGCCGCTGATGCCAGATTCTTCCCGCTTGATGCTCTGCCCGAGATTGCCTTTGCAGCCCACAGGCACTTTATCAATCTTGAAACCGGATTACAACTAAACACAGGAGTTATTGAATGATTCTCAGATACTTAGGCCATTCAGCCTTTCAGATTGTATGCAGCAGCGGGATCAGCATCATCATTGATCCCTTTTTGGACAACAATCCGCTGGCTCCACTGAAATCAAAGGATTTGGAAGCGGATTACATCCTGCTGAGTCATGCCCATGGAGATCATTGCGGAGACACACTAAAGATTGCTGACAAGGGAAAGACCACGATTGTGGCAGTTTCTGAACTAGCTTCTTATTTTGCCAAATCTGGATATCACACTCATGCTCTGCAGATCGGCGGAGCTCATCAATTCAGTTTTGGTAATGTGAGATTAATCAAAGCTGAGCACGGCAGCATGACTCCTGACGGCCGATATGGCGGATTAGCAGCCGGTTTTATATTGAATATTGAAGGCACATGCATATGTCATGCCGGTGATACCGGAATCTTTGGCGATATCAGGATGTATGGCGAACTGCATGAGATAGATTACTATCTGGTGCCGATCGGTGGTAATTACACAATGGACATCCAGGATGCAGCCCTTGCCACATCCTGGATCAATGCCAAATATGCCATACCCATGCATTACAACACCTTCCCCCTGGTCAAGGCTGATCCCTATGAGTTTCAGCGAGCAGTGCAAGCTTATGGCAAACAGGCTATAGTTCTTGCCCCTGGAGAGGATCTCAGCCTTTAAGAGCTCTTAAAGCCGCCTCATAATTTGGCTCGTGGACGATATCATCAACCAGCTCACTATAAATCACTTTTCCATTCTCATCTATGACAACCACAGCTCTTGCCAGGAGCCCTGCCATGGGGCCATCTTCGATCTCCAGGCCATAAGCTATCCCAAAATCGCGGTTTCGCATTTCGGACAGGGTATAAACCTTATCTATTCCCTCAGCGCCACAAAAGCGTCCCAAGGCAAATGGAAGATCGCGTGAAACTCCCAATACCACAGTATTTTCCAAAGCAGCAGCTTCGATATTGAATCTTCTCACGCTGGCAGCACAAACACCTGTATCGATTGAGGGATATATGTTTAACAAGATTCTTTTCCCTCGATACTCATCAAGTGAGTGATCGCTCAGATCCTGAGCCGTAAGAATAAAGCTCAGCGCTCGTGAGCCGGCAATAGGGATTTCGCCAATTGTATTTATGGGTGTTCCATTCAGTTTTATCTTAGCCATTTATCTTTCCTTTTTCTTTGATAATTGAGGGAGGCGAATTGCTTACCCTCTGTTTGATATAGTAATGTGGATATCCAGTCCTGCAAGTAGAACAATTCCTGAAGCTACATCCCCCAATTCTCCATGCTCTTAGGTTATACATAGATATCTCTCTGCCTGTATTTTCCTGTATGGGGAATTATTTCTATTGACATCTAATGCCATTATAGCAAACGTAGCGCCCATGAAAAAAAGGACTCTACTTAACCTGTCTGAGATGGATGTGCATCGGTTGGAGAGCTTGATGGGGAAGTTGGAAGACATTCCCTATGAAGAAGGCTTGATAGTTGCCAAAGAGTTGCATTCCATAATAGAGCAGTATGACTTTAAAGGCAAGGATATGCTGCTTATCGATTTACTTACCAGTATCGGTGTGTTCTATGGCAAATGCTCGATGCCACAGATATCTGGTGAATACTTTAGCAAAGTCCTGAAATTGGCCGAGAAGCACTCTCTCAGAGCGTGTAAAGTTCGGGCAGAATCGAATCTGGCAATATGCAAAGCTCAAAACGGAAATTATCATGAAGCCATTGAACTCTGGAAGATCCTGATTGAGAATGAGCAGGATCCTACCCTAAGAATGAATATGAACAACAACATCTCTGTAGGTTATGGGATCATCGGAGACTATCATAAAGCAATCAACTACGCCTTTGCTGCCCTGGAAATCGCCAAGAAATCCATCCCTGATGCCGATAACGCAAAGCTTTCACCATTGATGAATCTGAGCACTGCCTACGAAAAGATGGGCGATTATGACCGCTCCTTGAAATACGTTGAGGAGGCTTTGATTCTAAGCCGGAAACTTGGAAATCAAAGGCGTGAATGTGAGTGCCTGAATAATCTGAGCATGATCTACAACCAGATGGAAGAGCATGAGCTTGCCTTAGCGAAAGCAGAGGAAGGTCTGGTGCTGCGGAAAAAGTATTTTGCCAAGCCTGATCATGCTGTGTCCTACAACAATATCGGCTATATCCTGGAAGGAATGGGCAATCTGAAGGAAGCCCTCCAGAATTACAAGATAGCCATGAGACTTAGAAACCAAAACATTAATGTTGCCTTTAGCACCAATACCTTGCTCAATATTGTATCAGTCTACATCCAGCAGAATAAGCTGAGTTTTGCCCTTAGATACCTGGATAAAGCCAAAATCCATGTGGAAGCTTTGAAATCCCGGGATATATATATGCGTTATTACTCCTATTTAAGCGCCATTCAAGCTCTACGAGGCAATTATGAAGAAGCGTTTTTAACTGAGAAAGAGCTCAATAAATTGCTGAATTCTGAATTCACCGAGCATATTGAGCAATCTGTGAACAAAAGCGAAGCAGAGTTTTATCAACGTCGCATTGAGGAACAAGCTGAGCTCTACAAAAAGCAGAACCTGGAATTGATCAAGCGAAACAAGATCATCCGCAGCAACAGCAAGGAACTCAAAAAAAGCTATCAAAACCTGCAGAACTCTGTAGAGGCTTTGAATTGGATTCTAAGTGTAATCAGTCATGATGTGCGAGCACCTCTGGCAAACTTTGAGAAAATCATTGATATCATGCTGGAGGAAGAGATGGATGAATCTGAATCCCGCTCAATCCTGGAAAGCATGAAAAAAAGCAGTAAGAATATGTATAAGCTGGTTGATGAGATTCTGGACGGGATCAGGCTACAACGCCGGAAACTGGACGATCGGATCAACATCAGCAGGCAGGACATTATCCCCCTTTTACAACAAATCTACATGATCTATCAACCCATTGCAGGACAGAAACATCTACACCTTTCTTTCAACTTCGTATCCGATCAGGTTTATGCTCTGGTTGATGGAGATCTTTTGAAGATTATTGTGCGCAACTTCCTCAACAATGCCGTAAAGTTCACTCCGGAAGGCGGAAACATCATGCTGGAATTATCCAGCTTGCAACATGGAGTAGTCATCAGCATCCGGGATGATGGCATTGGCATAAGCCCAAGTGAACTGAAAGCCATGCATAAGCGCAAGAAACCGGAATATTCTGCTCGTAGATCTGGTGGGGGAATTGGTTTGGGCTGGATTCTTTGCCGGGAATCAGTAAAGAAAATGAAGGGCAACATGGAAGTTATCTCCGAATTGGGCAAGGGAACCACAATCAATATCTTCCTGCCAGTTTGAGCTCTGGCCAGATTACTCAGCGTTTTATGTAGTTGGAGCTGCGGAAAGCTCCACTACGGAAGTTGTTGGAGCTGCGGAAAGCTCCACTACGGAAATTGTTGGAGCTTCGGAAAGCTCCACTACGGAAATTGTTGGAGCTTCGGAAAGCTCCACTACGGAAATTGTTGGAGCTTCGGAAAGCTCCGCTACGATGCCCATTGGTTGTGGTCACGATATGGTCACCTTGCCGTTACTTTTGTGACCACATCGTAACGGCATAGTGACGATAGCTAATGAGGATGGAAAGGGTTTTAGCAATTCAAACTTGACAAGGATGGGGCTTTTATATATCAGGGATAAATGAACTCGAAATACTTATGGATCATTATACTAACAGCCTTTGTGATTGTCGGCCTGTATCATGTGTTTGCTGTGGGGCGCTTCAATTATCCCGAATTCCGGCTCAAATCAGGTCAGGTTTCGGAAACAGAACTAATTGCCCCGTTTGATTTTCCCATTCTAAAAAGTGCAATTGATCTGAACAACGAACGAGAACAAAGCATTGAGGCCATTCCCACCCCATATCGCATCAATGATGAAGCGCTATTCAATGCCCTAAGCTCATTGGATCAGTTGTGGAGCATCTTTTATAACAAACCGGAGCAGAGCCCGGTGCAAAAGGCAGCCGAGGCTACCCAGGCGGGATTCAATCTTTCTGCAGAGGATCTGGTTTTCGCTTATGGCACAGAAGCCCTGAATCAGAGTTATGAGAAACTGCGAGACGGTCTGCAGCATATCTATGAGCGCGGCATTTATGCAACAATCGAAACCGATAGTATCAGTATCTACAATAACGATGAAGCTGTGGTAAATCCCAAAACATACTACTTTCAACTGGAAGAAGCCCAAGCTGAACTGATTGAAAGAGTTCCGGAAACAGGCAAGCTGATAACGGCGCTTTCGGATGTGTTTATCCTTCCCAATCTGGAGATTGACGATAACCTGCTAAGTGAGTTCCGCCAACGCAGGATCAGTGAGATCCCGGAAACCGAAGGAGTAGTATTGCAGAACGAGGTGATTATCCGCAAGAATGCCCGGGTAACCGAAGGTGATATCGAGAAATTGGAATCTCTTCAAGCTGCCTTCCGCAACCGCAATATGCAAAAATCTCCTTTGCAGCAGATGCTTTTGGCATTTGGTTTGCTGATCTATACTTTTTTAATCCTGTTGATTGCCAATCACTATTATGGAGTTTATAACATGGAATCCCAGCAGCATGTAGCAGATTTTCTGCCAGTGAACCTGGGATTCATCCTGATCGTGTTGTTTGGCATATTTACCAATCACATCTTTACCATGAACAATCTGCTGATCCCCTTTGCTTTGACCGTTATTGCAGCGGCAATCCTGGTGGGAACAGATTTTGGAATGCTTTATGGCATCTGCTCGATGTTGCTGCTCAATCCCTTCATCAATTGGGAAACTTATACTCCGATCATCTTCCTGCTTAGCACAAGCATGACTCTGCTTTTGGTCAAACGGCAGCGAGCTCAGCATGAATTTCTAAGCATCTGGTTTTATCTGTTGATCAGCACAACCCTGGTAAATGTAGCAATATCAATCTACAAGAGCGATCCGATAGCCGTGGTCTTCCGCAATATCGGCTTTGGGATGATCTCCAGCGCTATCAGCATTATTGGTATATTGATCATTGTGCCATATTATGAGCGGCGTTGGAACCGGGCAACAAAGCAGACACTTCTGGAGCTATTGGATTTTAACCATCCCCTCCTCAAGCAATTGGCAACCACCGCAGTGGGCACCTATCATCACAGCTTAATCGTGGGAAATCTAGCTGAAAGGGCTGCAGAAGCCATCGGAGCAAACCCGCTTTTAGCCAGAGTAGGCAGCTATTATCATGATATTGGCAAGATCGTGAATACTGAAGCCTTTACCGAGAACAACGAGAATTCCAATCAGATTCATGATACCAGAGCTCCGGAAGATAGCGCTAAGATCATTAAGAACCATGTTGTTGAAGGCATTACATTGGCCAGGAAATACAAGATTCCCCAGCCCGTGATCGACATCCTGATGCAGCACCATGGCAATAGTTTGATCAGATATTTCTATGACAAAGCAGAAAAGCTGAATCTGGATGCACCAATGCAGGCATTTCAATATTCCGGGCCCAAACCCCAAAGCAAAGAAGCCGTGTTGGTGATGGTGGCAGACGTTGTGGAAAGTACCACCAAAGCCAAAAACATCCAGAGCGAGGAAGCCATAATCAAGATCATTGATGACACCATCGCCAGATTAATTCGGGAAGGGCAGTTTGATGAAGCTCCGATTACAATGAAGGATCTGAACATGATCAAACAATCAATGTTGCCAGTATTGGGTAGCATCTATCGCAAGCGTCTGGACTATCCGGAAGAACATGACAAACGTTGAAGTTCAGGGGGAATTGCCTCCCAGTATACCGAAAGAGCAGATTTTGGTAATGGCAAAGCAGATTTGCCAAAATGAAGCTCCTGATAGCAATTTTGAGATATCTATTCAATTGGTTGATAGCACAGTTATGCGTGAATACAACCGGATTTACCGGGGAGTGAACAGGAGCACAGATGTACTCAGTTTTGTTGGTGATGAGATAGATTTAGGAGGTTTTAGAACCCGCCTCTGCGATATAATCATTGACACAAATCAAGTGTTTGAACAAAAGGGTTCAAAAACATTCAGTGAGGAATTATGGCTGATCCTGATCCATGGATTATTGCATCTAATGGGATACGATCACATCAGGACAGCAGACAAAAAGAAAATGGAAGACGCAGAAGATAATTACCGAAAGCAGATTCCGGGGGGCGGAATTGCTTAGCACCAACTATATCATTTTAATCGTGTTTCTGGCTTTGTCAGCATTCTTTTCCGGGAGTGAGACAGCAATGTTCTCGCTATCACGGGTCTATCTGAAAAAGCTGGAGAATAGTGATTCCAAATCCGGCAAGCTTGTTTTAAAGCTGATGTCCCGACCCCGGCGTTTGTTAATCACTTTGCTGCTGAGCAACACACTTGTGAATATGGCAATATCATCTTTTAGCACCATCATTGCGTATGAGATGGCAGAAGCAAAAGGCTGGAATCTATCCCTGACGATTACAATCCAGATCATACTGGTAACAACAGCCATCCTGTTTTTTGGGGAGATTATCCCAAAGTTGATAGCACTATCAAAAGCTAATGATATCAGTATGATCCTGGCTTACCCTTTAGGGGCATTGCAGTTCGTGCTTAGTCCCATTGTGTGGATCTTTGAACAAATCAGCAATGTGATCTCCAGCAAACATCAGTTTGAAAAAAACATTGGGCATCGCTTTACCCATGAAGAGTTTCACAATTTGATCCAGAGCGAATCTTCTTCCGGCACCTTGGAAGAACATGAAAAGAGAATGCTGGTTGGTTTGTTCAGATTCCGCGAAGCTGAAATCAGTGAGATTTATGTACCCAGGGTAAGAATAACCGCGATTGATGAAAGCCAAAGCCTGGAGGAATTGCGAGAACTGATAGTGGCAAGCGGGTATTCCCGCATTCCGGTGTATCGGGAAACCATCGATGATATCGTTGGCATCATCTATGTGAAAGACCTCTTGATCTATCCAGAAAAGGAATCCATCTCAGATCTGATGCGCCCCGCCTGGTTTGTAACCGAAAACATGAAGATTCAAACTCTTTTGAATCAATTCAAAGCCAAAAAACTGCAAGTAGCAGTAGTGGTTGATGAATATGGCGGAACCTCAGGCATCATATCCCTTGAAGATATCCTGGAAGAAATCGTGGGCGAAATCCGCGATGAATATGACGCCGATGAACAACCTGAGTTTTGCAAATGCGATGATGGCGGATTCCTGCTAAGTGGAAATTATAGTGCACGCCAGTTTAATCAAGAGTTTTCCACCGATATCTCAGTGGAGGATTATGACAACATCGCCGAATTCCTTTTGGCTCACTTCAACCATGTACCACAGGTTGGAGAAAGCTACATCTACGAGGATTGCATGAATTTCACTGTGTTGGATAGTGATGAAAAGAGCATTAAGCAGGTTAAAGTAATGCCAGTCGAGAATCAATGAAAAAGCACCTGATCATCATCGCCATAGTCATGCTGAGTAGCGGGGTATTTGCTCAGAACTTGAAATACAAGATCAATTCCATGGGCTTCAAGGTTGCAGATCTCAGTCTCATCATCGGCAAAGATCAACTATATGTAAAAGCCAGCAATGATGGGATCAGGACTCTTTTTCCGCATCTGAACAATACCTACAAGGTTTCATTTGATCAAGACTATCTACCCAAGACCTATACCCGCATTATCCATCAGGATGCCCTAAAAGATTCTGTCACTACCATCTACTCCCAGGGAGCAGCCACAATGTATCGCAAAAGCGATAACAATGAGGTGATTTACAGAATTCCCGCAAAGAGCCATGACATCTTCACCCTTTTAACTCGGATCAGCCAAATACCCAAAGCCGTGGGCGAGTATTATGTAGATGGAAATGGCAGAGCTTGGAAGGCAATCGTAAGCGGTGGGAAAAGCGAAAACCTGAAAACCTCATTGGGGATCTTTCAGACCACCAAATATGAATTGAGATTCAAAGCTCAAAGCCCTCACAAAGCTCCCTATGTGGATATGCTCACCCATAACTTTCTAGATGAATCCCTGCATCTGAGTATCTGGGTCAATCAAGGCGGTATTCCGGTCAAGGCTCACCTGAAGAAAAGACTGATGGTGATGACTTGGGAGATACAAAGCATTTCCTGATGAAAAAATCCTTTTTCCTTGTGCTTGCCATACTCTGGATGGCGATCATCTGGTTATTGTCATCAATACCCAATCCGGGTCTTCCCTCAGCAAACATCATTGGCATAGATAAACTTGCCCATTGGGGTGAGTATTTTATCTGGGGTATGCTGGTAAATCAATATCTGAGGTACCTGAAATACGGAAAGTGGGGATATTGGCTGGTGTTTTTGATAATGCTCCTGTGTGCCGCTTTAGACGAGTATCACCAGAAGTATATCCCAGGCCGAAGCGTGAGTATCTATGACTTTGTGGCCAATGCCCTTGGCTTACTCAGCGCTTTGTATAGTGGATTGCATATAGTGAAGAAACTGGAATCATGATCAAAGTAAAGCAACTCAGATTGAGCCTGGGCGGAAAACTAATTCTGAATGAAGTAGATTTCTGTTTGCCAGATAATGAAAACCTGGTGATTCTGGGGCGGAGCGGATCGGGAAAGACTGTATTGATGAAGAGCCTTTTAGGCATATATCCTCCCGATGAGGGCAGTATTGAGGTTGATGGGGTAAACCTGTATCAGGCCAATAAACAGCAACTCAACGATTTGAAACAAAAGTTTGCCATGGTGTTTCAGCATGCAGCTCTGCTGGATTCATTCAATGTCTATCAGAATGTGGCACTACCCTTGTATGAACGGGGTGAAAAGAACGAGGACAGGATTATGTCCCGTGTGCTTGAATGCTTGAGCCTGGTAGGCCTTGAGCATACTCTGGAGTTGTATCCCGCTGAACTAAGCGGAGGCATGCGCAAACGAATCGGAATTGCCCGGGCTCTGGTGTATGAACCGGAATACATAATCTTTGATGAACCGGTTTCCGGGCTGGATCCCATTACCAGTAGTGAAACTCTGTATTACATGCGCCAGATCATTGAGCACAATAGCGCTACCCTGATTACCATAACACATGATATCAATACAATCGGACAACTGGGTCAAAAGGTTCTTTTCCTTGAGATGGGAAGGATGCTGTATTATGGTAGCTTCGAGGATTTGCACAGCAGCCAGGATCCCACAATCCACCAGTATTTCAACTCATGAAGCAAAATACCTGGCTATTCCTTGGTTTTCTTACCGCTACTGCCTCAGCAGTGTATATCATTGAAAACCTGATCCTGAGTTTGATGCCGATTCCCTTTCTGCGTATTGGCTTATCTAATATTGTAGCTTTGTATCTGGTACTAAATGGAAAGATAAGCAGTGCCTTTGTGGTTACCATCGCAAAGTCCATCATCGGCGGAATGGCAACCTTCAATCTATTGTCACCAGTTCTGCTCTTGTCTCTGGGAGGGGGGTTCGCGGCTGTATTGTTTATGAGCATTGGCCTCCTGATACGCCCCCGCTTCAGTATATTTGGGATAAGTGTTTTGGGAGCATTAGCGCACAATTTTGCGCAGTTAGCCCTGGTGCGGCTGATGCTTATTCAAAGTGATGGTCTTTTTGTATTGACACCAATCCTGATTCTATTTGGCTTGATTAGTGGAATTATCACAGCCGGAATCTGCCTGTACATCCAGCAGAAAATCCCGGTTTAAAGGTTGCAACATGAGAAGAAGAGATAAACATAATTATAACAAGCTAATGCAGTGGTTTGGTATTGCCCTGTGTGTAGTGATCGGTATCATTCTGGGAGTGGTATGGTTTTACCGGGATGGCTTACCCCCCACCTCCGAACTGCGTAATTTCACTTTGCGTAGCGGTTCTGAGGTTTATGACCGCAATGGGAAAATGATCCATCTCTTTGCCTTTGAGAAGCGTAAACTCGTATCTCTGAAGGAATTGCCACCTCATTTGGTGGATGCCTTGATTATTGCAGAAGACAAGAACTTCTATAAGCATTTTGGCATCGACATCCTTGGAAATGTGCGCGCCATAATAATTGATGTGGTGCGATGGGATTTTTCTCAGGGAGCCAGCACGATTACTCAGCAAATGGCAAGAAACATGTTTCTGACCCTGGATAAAAGAATGTCCCGCAAGATCAAAGAGATTCTGCTGGCCTTTAGAATTGAACGGGAGTTTTCCAAAGAGGAAATTCTGGAAATCTACTTTAACAAAATCTTTTGGGGGG
>JALNYD010000247.1 GCA_023230025.1 Candidatus Cloacimonadota bacterium
TAAAGTCACATCAGTGAACACCGACAACTCCACTTCTTCATCTGCGAGTAGCTGGATAGTCTGCAAGGGATCTGCTTTACTGATCAGGTTTGTAAATCCCTTTTCCAGCAGGAATTGCTCGGTGAACCAATTTGTGGTAGTGCCAATGGCAGCTACTGTCCTGGCTTCCTCCAGATTCTTGGGAATGATGATCTTATTACTATTGGCATAGAAGCTTGCCACGTTTGATCCCAAGGGGCCGATGAAATGGAAATCATTCTCACGTTCCGGAGTTCTATCCATGGTAAACAGCAGCACGTTTGCCTCGGTCAAAGCTGTGGTATAGGCCTCATCCCAGCTTTTCATCTGAATTGGATAGGCAGTTCCCAGTTCTGCTTGCATGGCATTGACCACATCACTCCCAAAACCGGTTACTTCCCCATCTTCGATGTAACTCAGGGGTGGATAGTTTTCAGTGAGTATCACCATATTTTCATTAGCTTTGGAACATGCACCAAGCACAAGTACAAGAATCAAAAGTAAATACATCGTCTTGTTCATTAATGATCTCCTTTTCTATATTCAGGTAGATTGGGGTTTGACTTCGCTAAGAAGCACAATCTTAGCCAGCCGGGTATCCAAATCTCCATTTTTCAAAGATTTTGTCCAATGAGCCCTTAGCCGCAGATCAGCTACGAGCTCCTTTGAACCACAAAGAATATAGGCAACACTGGAGGGACACTTTTGTTTCAGGAAATCGCCCAAATCATGATACACAGACTGCACTCCAAGGGATTTCTCCAGACGGACTCCATAGGGAGGATTTGTGATAATCAATCTTCCCTGCCCTTTGGCTATGCTTTGAAAGGATTGACAGCTGATTTGAACGTTTTCACCTCCAGGTAGCATGGCAAGATTCTGGGTGCAAGCTTCCACAGCTTCAGGATTGATATCTGAAGCAAAGACTTTGCCTTTTTCCAGAGGAACAATCTGCGCATCTTCAGAATCCATAATCTGTTTCCACAACTCAGAGTCAAAGCCAGGCAAATGTCTGACCCCATCATTATTCCGCAGATAGCCTGCCGGAATCTTGCATTGACGCATGATTGCCTCCGCAATCAAGGTACCGCTTCCACACATTGGGTCACACAGAATGGTTTCACCATCCCAGGCTGCGATATTCACGATTGCCGCTGCGAGAGTTTCCTGCAATGGAGCTTCCACGCTATGTTTGCGATACCCTCGCATATGCATGCTACGCCCCAGAACATCCAGGGCAATGGTGGCATAGTTGTTCTGAATGTGCAGGTTGAACAGAATGTCGGCATCCTTGTTGCTAAAAGATGGCCGTGCCTGATATTGATCCCGGAAACTATCGCAAATCGCATCCTTCAGCACTTGCGAGGCATAGAGTGAATGCCGGACGAAAGAATTGCTGAGGTTGCAATCAATGGCAAACTTCTGATCCAAATGAAACAGAGAAGTCCAGGCTATATTCTTTCGCGCCTGTTGATAAAGATATTTGGCACTGTGACAATCGAAACCAAGCAGGGGATACAGCACTCGCTGGGTCAAGCGTGAGCAATACAGGATCCGATATAGAACATCGCTGGAACAGCTAAAGTAAAGACCCCGCGGAACCTCTTTGTGGATCACTGCTCCAAAATCCAGCAATTCCTGATGCGCATACTTCTCCAATGAACCAGCCACAACGGCAAAGTAACGTTGATCCTTGCGTACTATATCTTTCCGATACTCCATATTCATCATCCGGGATGCAGAGCTCTTCCCCTGTTGACCTGGAGAAATCCAGGGAGGATATTTACTCAAGCCGGTTAATCATCCAATTTGGCAGCTTCTTTATTTGATTTCCTGTTATGAATACAGGTAGCGTTTGATCTTTTGGGTAGGAGTTTTTTGGAACGGTTCGTTGACGATGTGAATCTTCACGATGCGGCTGAAATCCGCCAGGGCTTTATTCAATTCCTTGCGGTTATTTTCCATCAATTCGCCAACCCGGGTTTCGGGGATACCTTCTGCATCCAGGCTTTCAAAATCCGGATAAACCATGGCATGTAACTGACGCTCCCGTTCCAGAACCAGTGCTTCCCCCACAAAAGGTAAGTTATTCAGCTTCTGCTCCACTAATTCTGGATAGATGTTTTCTCCGCTGGGACCCAGGATCACGTTTTTGCTGCGGCCCCGGATAAAAACAAAGCCATCTTTATCCAGGGTTCCGATATCGCCCGTATATAGCCAGCCATCCCGGAGCATTTCTTTGGTGGCATCTTCATTTTTGTAATACCCTTTAAAGACCTGATCGCCGCGGATCATAAACTCGCCTGGTACTTTCTGAGGATCAGGAGATTTTACTTTTATTTCCAGGAATTCCACCTGCTGTCCGCTGGATTCAAAACGGTGATGCTGCCAATTGGCATAGGATATCAAAGGCCCACACTCCGTCATCCCATAACCAATCGTGAAGGGAAACTTGATTTTCTTCATAAATTGTTCCACTTCGGCGTTCATTGGTGCGCCTCCGGTGATCAATTCGCGGATGTTTCCTCCGAAAGCCAGCATCAGTTTGTCATGGATCTTCTTCAATATCAATTTGTTTAACAAGGGAATTTTGAGCAGAGTTTGCATCTTGGGTGTTTCAATTGTGGGTTGCAATTGTTTTTTATAGATCTTTTCGATCAGCAGAGGCACCGTCAGCACTACCTCCGGTTTCAGATCCTTTAACGCTGCTAAAAGGATCTTGGGCACCGGGATGCGATCCAGGAAATTAATGTGATTTCCACGGGTAAAGGGATAAAGCAAATCAAAGCTGCAGGCATAGGCATGCGCAAGCGGCAAAAATGCCAGAACCTTAGCGCCAACGCTGAAGAGCAGATGTTCCCTGGCGACGATCAGATTTGCCAGCAAACTCCGGTGCGGGAGCATCACTCCTTTGGAAAAGCCGGTAGTCCCGCTGGTGTAGATAATCGCGGCAATATCTTCATTGTCGCAGACATCTTCGACTTTCATATCCTGCTTGCGCAGATTCTGAATGTCCTGACTCTGAGTATAATCACTGATTGTTAGCTTGGGGGCTTTGGGAGCGCTGTTCAACAACTGGTAATCTTCAAGAGAAAAGACATAGCGAACTTTACTTAACTGCTCACAATCCAGACTATCGTATTTATCCTTTGAGATGAAGAGGATTTCTGCATCGCTGTGATTCACGATATGCTGGGTATCCTCAGGAGAAAAATTCGCCAGAATCGGGACTATCGTTGCCCCATACATCACACTGGAGAGCCAGACAACTGCCCAATTGCTGCAGTTCTTCCCCGCCAAAGCTATTTTGGTTCCCTTTTGAATCCCTGCCGCTTTGTAAAGATGATGCATCCAAATGATTCTGCGCCCTACTTCGGCATAGGATAGGGCAGGCCCCGGGTAATCTGTAAGGGCAGGAAGATCCCAATGCTCCTGAATAGACGAAACAATATAGGGTATCAGTTTTTCATTAATCATGAGAACTCCTTATTGGCCAAGATGGGCTTTGTACAGATGTTTTCAAGCCCAAATACATCTGTGGGTTAGCAAAGAGCGTTGTCAAGGAAAATCGCTCCACCACGCTTTGGATCACTATTTCACGCGGTATTGCATAGCTCAAAAGTGATTGCCCATCTTCAAAGGGCACAACCTGTCAAGCAGCACTTCAAGGATTTGAAGTCAATTTTGCTCCAGGCACATTAATTGTCCTCACGATGCCGTTACCTTGTGGTCACAAAAGTAACCGCATTGTGACCGCATCGTGATGATAACTAATGAGAATCAAGTGTTTAAAGTTTTGGTGATTGGATTTGAAGTTTTCAGTGAGGGTCTATAGCCATGATAGCATTCCCCGTTATGCTGACAAATCAGGATGAGCAAGGAGACGACAGAATTTGTGGTTGACAGGAATTGGATACCATGAAAAATGCTAGAAGAATATCCGAAACAATTAGATAGTAACCAGGAGCATGTATGATTAAGTATCGTTTCCCATTTATGGCGATTATCGGTCAGGACGATTTGAGCTTGGCCTTGATCCTGAACTTGGTCAACCCCCGGATCGGAGGGGTATTGATTCGTGGAACCAAGGGAACCGGCAAGAGCACGGCTGTTAACGGCTTACCTCAGATAGCGCCACTGATCAGGGTTCATGAGTCATGTAGTTACAATTGCTCCCCAGAAGAACCCGACAGATGGTGTCCACAATGTAAGTCACAGCAGACCAACACCATAGTAGAGAGAGAAATGGAAGTGGTAAATCTGCCCATGAACATCTCGGAAGAGAATTTGTCCGGTAGAATTGATGTGGATAGACTGCTAAAGACAGGTG
>JALNYD010000248.1 GCA_023230025.1 Candidatus Cloacimonadota bacterium
GGCCAATAGAATATCCCGATACCTGGAATCCTGCTAAAGACAGTCGCATGCCCGTCTGGGAAGTCTTGCATCATCTCATCCGTTTGCATCAAACCAGGGGAGAATCCGCAGCAGCCGAGATCGTTAAAGCTATCCCCCATATTTCCGAAACAGCCCGCCAACTGGCTTTCCTGCTCTATACCACTTGCGAACGCAAAGGCTGGGCTGAAGATGCGCGTCCTTACAACGATCTGGTTACAGCCTGGCTCTCCATCGAAAAGCAAGCCAGGGAAGAAGAGCAGGCAGACCAAATTGAGGCTGAGTTTTAGATGACCAAGAACCAACTACTAAAGCTGATCACTCAAGGCGAAAGTGGAACTCTGGAATTCAAAAGAGATTCACTAAAGCCAGAGCAGCTCGCCAAGGAGATAGTAGCCTTTGCCAATCAGAAAGGTGGCACTATCATCCTCGGGGTGGAAGACGATGGCACAATTAGTGGGATCAAGCGTTCCAAGCTTCAGGAATGGCTGATGGACTGCGTATGCAGTCGCCATGTTCACCCCAGGATTAGCCCATCTTACCAAGAAATACGCATAAGTCCTGAGATCACAATAGCACTTATCGTCATTGCAGAAGGCGATTCCAAGCCCTATGTAGTCCGGCACAATGACCGGGAAGACATCTTTCTCCGGCATGGAAATACCACCAGAATAGCCACCAGAGAACAGCTTGTTCGGCTTCTTGCCAGTGGTGGTTTGTTAAAAGTAGAAAGCATGCCGGTACCCAGAACCTCATTATCAAGCCTGGATCTGGCACGTTTGGAAAACTATCTGGTGTTTAGGGGTGAACCGGAGATACCCAAAAGCAAAGATAAATGGACAGAACTCCTGCTCCAGATGGGGTTTCTAACAGAGGTTGCAGGCGACAAAATCCAATGCACAGTGGCAGGAGTTACCCTATTTGGAATAAAGCCCAAACGCTATCTAAAACAAGCAGGACTGCGGGTAATGGCATTTGATTCACTCGATTTGCAGTATCGCGCCTTACTGGATGTGGTCTTGGATGGTCCTATGCTCGCCAGATGGGTGTTTGACGATGAGGGTGGTCGTACCATTGTTGATGATGGACTGGTGGAAAAGCTGGCTCATACTATTCATCCTCACATCACTATTGAAGGTGATTCGATAGATAAGGGTTTCCGGCGACCCAGCAAGATATTGTATCCGATGGAAGCGATCAGAGAACTGATTCTGAATGCACTTGCCCATAGGGACTGGACTCGCTCCACAGATATTGAACTGAGGATTTTCTCCAATCGCCTGGAGATCATCAGTCCCGGTGCTTTGCCGGGGTCTATGACAATCGAGAAGATGAAAGCTGGACAGCGCTATGCCAGGAATGCTCTGATTATGGAAGTGCTGCGAGAATATAACTATGTGGAAGAACGAGGCATGGGAATCCGTACTAAAGTAATACCACAGGTGAAAGCCATCACTGGCAAAGAGCCGGAGTTTACTGCTGATGAGGATTGCCTGATGATCACCATGTATCGTGATGAACCTGTAAATGAACCTGTAAATGAGACTGTAAATGAAACTGTAAATGAGACTATAAATGAGACTATAAATGAGACTATAAATGAGACTATAAAACTGACTGCTATTCAAGATGACATTCTAAGAGAAATTACCTCTAATCCAGCCGCAACTTATGAAGAAATAGGTGAAAAGCTTGGTGTTTATCGAGCTACAGTTGCGAGACATATAAATCTACTTAAGAAGACTGGAGTAATCAGAAGGATAGGATCTAAGAAAACTGGATACTGGCATATTAATAAAGTTATCAAAGAGGATAAACAATGACTATTAAAGCATGGCGAGACATCGCAATACCGCATCAGGACGTACTGAGAGGCACTTTCAAACAATCAGAATTTGCCGCAGACCTGTCCCAGGTTCACCTGGGCAAAGCCAGCGAAGAATATCAAAACCCAGCTCTGTTCTATCAAAGAACATACATAACTGAGGGTATGAGGCTGTTGCTGACTTCGGTGATCCAGAGGCTCAGCGGTAAAGGCGGCGAGCCGGTGATCCAATTGCAGACCGCCTTTGGAGGTGGCAAGACCCATACCATGCTGGCTGTGTATCATCTGGCCAAAGGTGAGCTAGCTGCTTCAGAATTGCAGGGCGTCCCTCCCATTATCGATGCCGCGGGCGTAACTGAGTTACCCAAGGCGAAAATCGTGGTGATCGATGGCAACCAGCTTTCTCCAGGAGAGGTGAAAAAACGCGGCAATATAAGTGTAAACACATTGTGGGGCGAACTCGCCTGGCAGCTTGGTGGGGCTGAAGCTTATGAACTGGTGAAACAATCTGATCTCAATGGCACATCCCCCGGCAAAGAATTATTGATACCCCTGATCAGTAAGTATGCCCCCTGCGTGATCCTGGTCGATGAGCTGGTAGCCTATGTAAGGCAATTTGAACCTGGAAAAAGCCTGCCTGGCGGCAGTTATGATTCAAACCTGTCCTTTATGCAGGCTCTGATGGAATCGCTGAAAGTGGTACCCAATGCGATCATGTTGGCTTCCCTGCCGGAGTCGGACAAGGAAGCTGGCAGTCAACTGGGGATCAATGCCCTGGCGGCTTTAAAAAGCTACTTCGGCAGAGTGCAGGCTATCTGGACTCCCGTGGCAACAGAGGAGGCCTTTGAAATAGTCAAACGCAGACTGTTCAAAGAAATATCAGATAGGAATGGGATGGAAGAAACTTGCCGGACCTTCACTGACTTCTATCTGGATAAAAAAGACAGCTTTCCCGACGAAGCCCAGGAAACCCGATACTATCAGAGGATGCTGCAGGCCTATCCCATCCATCCGGAGATCTTTGACCGGCTCTATGACGATTGGTCAAGCCTGGAAAGCTTCCAGAGAACCAGGGGGGTATTGAAACTGATGGCCAAGGTAATCCATAAACTATGGACGGACAACAACAAAGACCCTCTGATCATGCCGGGCAACTTTCCCCTTTATGATGCCGATGTACGCAATGAGGTGGTTTATTATCTGCCTCAGGGATGGGACCCTGTGCTGGAAAAGGATGTGGACGGTTCAAGGTCGGAACCTCATTTGATCGAGAATGTGGAAGCCAGGTTTGGGCAGGTTCAGGCTTGTAGAAAACTAACCCGCACCATTTTCCTGGGCAGCGCACCGCATGCTGTCTCCCTGCATGCTGCCAAAACCTCAAGAGGCATTGAGTATAAGCGTATCCTGTTGGGATCTGTGATGCCGGGCCAGGTAACTGGTTTATTTAGCGATGCCATGAACCGGCTGGTTGATAAGCTACACTATCTGAGCAATGCGGATAAGAAGCTATTCTGGTTCGATACCCGGCCTAACCTCAGAAGAGAGATGGAGGATCGCAAGCGTCGTTTCAATGATAAGGATGATGTGATCCCGGTAATCAAGGACCAACTTCAAAAAGTACTGAATAGTGGTGTATTCGATGCGGTGCATGTTTTCACACGCAGCGAAGACATCCCTGATGATTATTCTCTCAGGCTGGTTTTATTGCCTCCCGATGCGTATTATCTGCGTTCTGGGGGAAGTTTCGCTATGGGGGGTATCTCAGATTATGAAGGAGCGAAACACATTCTCACTCATCGGGGTGAACAGCCAAGACTCAGACAGAATCGCCTGATCTTCCTGGCTGCCGATGGTGAATCACAAGGTAAGCTGAAAGATCAGATCCTGACCCTATTAGCGTGGGATTCGATCCTGAAAGACATCCAGATGATGAAGCTCAATCTGGACCAGTACCAGACCAGGCAGGCCAAAGCTGGAAAGGATGATGCCGAAAAGGCAGTGAAACATCTGATCCGCGACACCTATCGGTGGCTGTTGATCCCTGATCAGGAAAATGCACCCGGAGATAGATTTGAGGCACTTTCCATCAACGCTGCAGCTCAGAATCTGACTGCTGAGATCGAGAAGGTCCTCAAGGAAAACGAACATTTGATAACTCAGTGGGCTCCCGTCCATCTCAGCAATCTGCTGAAGAGATGGTTTTGGAAAGATGGGACTCAACATGTGAAAGCCCAGGATGTATGGCATAGCATGAGTTGCTATCTGTATATGCCCCGTTTGAGCAGCAATAGTGTGTTCCAGACTGCCATAAGCGCTGGAGGACCCAGCCAGGAGTTCTTTGGTTTTGCCTATGGATATGAGAACGATCAATATGTGGGATTCACGTTTGGTAACTCAACCGCTCCTATCTATGATAGCTCACTGCTCCTGATCGATCCTGGGATTGCCGCAGAACATAAGCAAAAAATAGCCAGTGCCGCACCTGGTGGGGAAGGAACTGGCC
>JALNYD010000249.1 GCA_023230025.1 Candidatus Cloacimonadota bacterium
TGTTCACCACACTCTTTACAGTAAACATGACCGTCTATAAAAGCATCTGTTCCTGGATTTAAGGGGAATTCAATCCCCTCTATTAAAACTTTTTCTATCATAAATGTTCTCCTCTCTCATATTCCTCTAAACTTGGTATATTGCTTTTCTCACTTCTCGTTTGTTGCCCTTGGTCTTTGTAAAACCAGGAAAGAATTGTCGCTTCATGATCCTCATAGGTTCTTCCTGTACTTTTCAAATAGCTTGATAACCTTTGAATGTAATTTTCAAGTTGATTTGAAAGAATGGTCTTTAGATTAGATAATTCCTTATTCGATAAAAAGACATTTTGAAAAGCTCCAAAAGCTTTTTGCTCCTGATTAAAATCAGTCTTAGTAGAATCAGTCTTAATATAATTAGTATTAGTAGGGTCAACTTTCTTAACTTCTTGAAGTTCAGTTCCTTTACTTCTATAGTTAAATTTCTTAACTTCTTGAAGTTCAATATTTTTACTTCTAGAAGTTTGATTTTCTAACTTCTCACCTTCATAGCTAGTAAAGTCTTTTACATAAATAATGTTTGGTTTCCCAAAGCCTAATCTCTTTCTTTCAATTAGACCGATTCCTCCAGTGTTTTTATCCAGTTCATCCAAGGCTTTTACAGCTGTCGGTCTAGATCTATTTATTGTTTTCATTATCTCTTCAATAGTAAAAATAATATAAATGCGTCCTTCTTTGTCCAACCAATCATTCTTAGCTGATAAGCTTATACGATCAAATAGGCAAGCATACAAAATCTTTGCATCTGATGAGATAGTCTTGAATTGCTCACCTGTTACCAAAATCTTAGGTAACATGAAAAACTGAAACCTTTCTAAATCTCTTTTATAAAAATAGTCAAACTCCAATCCTGCACCTCCTTTCTTTGAAAATAAAAAAGACGACAGAGTTTTTAATTCCATCGTCTTAGTCTTAATATTTAATTTTTGTTGTTAGATACTTTTTAATGCTCCCGTTATCTTTCCTAGTCCAAACACTAATTTTTCTGCTATCAATGGTAGCCCATATGGACTAAGCAAGAAAGCTATAATTAATGCTATTACCCCTAAAGATGTTTCACCAGTTACAAAAGAAGCTATCGCTCCAAGGACTATCAAGCCTGAAATTATATTTAATAGCCACGTTCCTACCCCTAGTAAAAAGGTTAGAATAAAAGTGAAAATTGTTAGGAGTAAAGTGATAGGAAAAAGTAAGATTCTTAAAATCAATCTCATCTGAACCCCTCCTTCATTTATTTAGTGACTGGTGTACTTTTTAGAACAATTATCTCTAATAATTACTCTAAAAAGCACACCAATCCATATTTTTGTTTTCTAGTAGAGGGCTTGAAAGCCAGTCAACATCGTTACTATCTGCCGTTATCATAATTATGACACGAGACCCACATGCAGGATCGTATACCTTGTTGACTTCCGTCTTGCCAACAAGGGTGATTCGGGTCAGGAGCTCGCTCACCTCTTGAGGGGTGTAGTATTCTCCACCACTCTTTCCTGCATTGGAAGCATACATACCCATCAGAAACTCATAGGCATCACCAAAAGCATCAATCGTATTATCGCGATAGTCCCCCAGCTTCATTTCTCCAACGCCATTCATAAGCTTCACAATCTTCTCGTTACGCTTGGCAACGGTTCCACCCAGCTTGTTGCTGTTGACATCCAGATCATCGAACAAACCCCTGAAGTTATCCTCGCTGGGTCCGCCCTGAGCGGAACTCTCTATGTTGCGGAACACCTTCTCCAGGGTTTCATTCAGGTTATCATCTGCTGCAGCCTTTCTCCTGACGTTCTGGAATAGCTCGCTCGGCAGGATGAAGAACCCTCTGGTTTGAACCAGATCCTCCCGCGCTTCCTCCGCATTCTCATCCGAGAGCCTTACATAATCAAAACTCGTGTTTCCAGCTTCACGTTCTCCATGGTTGATGTATTCGGTCAAGTTCTCGGATATGTATCGATAGAACAGCATACCGAGGACGTATTGCTTGAAGTCCCACCCATCGACACTACCCCTCAGGTCATTCGCGATTCCCCAGATGGTGCGATGCAGCTCGGATCGTTCCTGTTCTTTCTTGTTATCAGCCATTTTCAATTCCTCATATTCAAATAGTATTATAGAAATTTTTGCTGTCCAAATTGCTCACACTTTTATAAAGTCGCATAGGCCTTTGAACCTAGGTTCATAAGTGAACGTCTTGCCAAGGTTGGCAACTCTTTCACAGGACATAATTGATTTGAACATGCTTGCACTATAACACATGGCCATTTCTATTACCAAACATAAAACCACATAGTTAACAAAAGTGGCCAAAATCGACTTGCTATCTGTGCCCATAAGAGCGTACATACACATACCAAACATCAAGGAGAACGCAGCATGGGTAAGGATTGGACGAAAGAGGAACTTCAACAGGCTAGCAAGGCCATGATGGCTAGCGGGCAGATGGGATACGAGGAGTTTTGCGAAATGCTCGCAGACGGAGCGTTTGATTCCGAGAACTTGGAGGTAGCAGCCGAAACTAGTGATACGGAGGTACACTCATGAAAATGGTCATCCCCTACCAGATCAGCACCAAGCAACGCAAGAAACTGGCCGACGATATCGCAGAAGCCCTGAATACCCTCCCGAGGTACATGATGTACCCCACCTGCAACTACGAGATCGGGGATTGCATCCTGGACCGCAGCGGCAAGCTCAGCATCCCAGAAAGCATGGATGATGCAACGGTTAAGCGGTTGCTGGAGCACCTGAAGAGCCGCGGGTATGTGAGCGACGGGATCGAGGAGGCCGACAAGCTCACCATCAACATGCCCAGGGCGGACTTCACCGATGATCAGCTGAGCGTGCTGAGGCAGATGGTGAAGGCCAAGGAGGGACTGTTCAAGAGAGCCTTCCAGACCGATTCACTTGAGGTGGTCGTCACCGGCGATTGGCTCAGCTTCCCTTGGTTCAACCTCAGCGGGGAGGCCGACGAGGCCGAGGCCTATGCCGCCTTCATCGGCAAGCTTTGCGAAATGGCACGCAGGCAAAAGCGTGTGCTGGCATCCACAAACAAGGGAGACAACGACAAGTACGCAATGCGCTGCTACCTGCTCAGGCTCGGGTTCATCGGGGATGAGCATAAGAGAGCGAGAGCCATTCTGCTGAGGAACCTTGGCGGCAATTCGGCATTCAGGCATCCCAAGCAATGACACGATATGAAACGATCCTGCACGAGGCCCCCCGAGGGGGGTCTGAATCTCTCGGCGCTACACGCTATACAACGGGCAGGGGCAATCACGCACAAAAACCGGAAATCAAACGGGGTATTGACCCCCTCCCACTTCGCTCCATGATGCCACATAAGGCTCAACGTTACGCCACGATATGAAAAAGTGCCTACTCACCAGAGGCTTTCGGCACAGGAGAAAAACATGCGCCTACGACATGGCGCGTTTGATTTACGTTTGATTACTCGGCGGCGATTCTGAGTCCCTTGACAGCCTCCTGGCGGATCAGCTTGCCGTCCAGGAACTCGAATCCAAGATAGCCCACCTGGTGCTCCAGGATGAATCGCTCGCTCAGAACCGAGATTCCCACAGGCTTGCGGTCAACGATCCAATAGTAGCTGAAATCCCCGAAGAGAATCGGCATGCCACCCTCCTCGATGTCGGGCATGTACTCGCTGTACACCACCGGCTTGCCGAGGATGGAATCATCGCTCGCTCGCCAGATATGGTTACCGTCCTCATCGGTGAGGGTCCTGAGAGCCAATGCTGTTTTATCGTTCATAAGCCACACCCCCTCCTCGCGGTATTCCGCCTTGAGCGAGAGGTAGAGGGAGACGACGTTGGCATAGGTCAGCGACGAGGCCGACAGAGCCTGTTGTGCGCCCGCTGTCGCGTGCAGCAGGCCGGTAGGCATTCCTATGCCGGTTCCCGCGATGAACGCGCCGTCCTCGGCTTTTGCGAAGCTCTTGGCAAAGCGCTTGACCAGATGCCCCTCCAGGTCGAACAGTGCATCGTTGACGAAGTCCTCGTCCATCTTGACGATCGCACCCAGCTTGTGGCGGTCGACAGGCATGCGGGTGAAGTCCTTCCGCCCGTCCTGGATCGGCAGCTGTTCTCCCTCCGGTACCCATTGGGCCACATCGTTGTTGTCCTTGGCATAGATGCGGTAGCCGCTGCCTTTCGCATTGACCACAGTCCCGAGGCGCCTGAAGAGGCTTTTCTTGGCAAGCTGCATGCCGAGGGCGGTCTCGGCGGACTTGGGCAGGGAGAAGGTGCCGGTCTCGGTGCTCCGGTGGTTCTCGATCGAACCGAG
>JALNYD010000250.1 GCA_023230025.1 Candidatus Cloacimonadota bacterium
TCTCCTGAGCTAACATCTCATAGGCTTTCAAAAGATTGAGATGATTCTTGCCGGGATGTTCAATCCGTGCCAGATAGAAGATATACTTGCCGGTTATCCCAAATCTGGAAACAAAATCTTTCTGAGGTATATCTGCCTCCAGCTTTTGGGGATCATAACCATTGTAGTTCACAGCTATCTGCTGAGGCTTCATCTTGTAAAAACGGATCATATCAGCTTTGGTGCTTTCACTGATGGCAAAGATCGTGCCGGCTTTTTTCAGATAATGTGGAATGATGTGTTTGATATAAAACATCCGGAAGGCATCATATTTCCCGCAGATGTGAAACTGGGAGAGATCATGAAAGGTAACCACCGTCGGAATCGGATATCTAGATAGCAGCCGGCGGTTTCCAGCGGGTAGGAGCAGCTTTTCCCAGCCCTGTTTCTGGACTATCCCGGGCAGGATGTAGAGGTGCCAGAACATGGAGACTATTGGCCGTTTGATCCTTTCTGGGACAATATAATAGCCAAGTCGGGGATCTTTGATGGGAAACAAATCCAGATCGGATTGATGAATCAGCAGTACTAGCTCTTCCCTTTTAAGCAATTCCCTTACTACATTGACAGTATAATCCGAGATTCCGCTTTTCCCTTCATCGAATGCCAGACAGCTAACGGCCAGTTTAGCCCTGGAACTTGACGCGCTGGTACGGCCTTTGAAGGCATAGTAACGCTGCGCAAAGCGATATATCTTGGCTTTGGGGAACCACCCGATTTTACCCTGTCTGGCAAGATATCTAAAGTCTCGCAAGGTCTCCATCGTGGCGGCAAGCACCACTGACCGGAAGAAGGATAAATCCCCGGGATGCTCCCGATAATAGTCCCGATATATATATGCTTCAGCTTTACCTTCGCCCAGATAGCGCTTTTTGATCTGTTTTAGGTTATAATTATGAGAGTGTTCAACCCTGGCCTCCGGCACATACTGGATTTGATATCCAAGAGACTTCATCCGCCATGACCATTCAATATCCTCTGAATATTGGATATCATTGTTGAAGGAATGCTCCAGGATTATGTCCCGGCGTACTGCGCTGCTGGCAAGGGAGAAAAAGTGCCGCCAGCTTGCGGATATCTTTCCATCTCCAAAAGCTCGTTCATAATCCTTTTGAACCATGGGAATGGCATCGGGACGGGGCAATTGATTTGCATAGACAGCAACTACTGAGGGATTATTCTGCATTGGTGCAATCAGCTTATGCAGCCATGACCGGTCCAGTGGGATGCAATCTGCATTATTGAATACGATATATTCGCCTTTGGCATGCTGGATTGCCTCATTGAGCACCTTACCCGGAATGTAATCCCCGGCTTCAATCCGATACAATATATCAGGATGATACTCCTGCAATAGCTCAAAGCTGCCATCGCTTGATCCTGAATCCACGCAGATCAGCTCAAAATCCTGATTATCCTGAGCTTTGAGCATGCGCAGGGTATATTTCAACCAGGGCATCTCGTTCTTGATCCGCATGATGATGCTGATCACAGATCAATCTCCACCTTTGTCTCGTTCAGATGTCCAAAGCGTCTGCGCTGAAAGCGGTTGCTCATGGACATGATGATCTTGACACCTCTACCGCTGGCATCCATCCCATCCAGTTCAAAATCATAAGGTTCTACAATGCTGTAACTCAGATTTTCAGGCACCCATTCGATGCCTTTGTCCCAGAAGCGAATGCTGAGCATCTCAGGGAAAAATCTGAACTCCAGAACAATTTCGGAGTCTTCCTGATAGTTGTAGCCATAGGTGATGATGTTGTTCAAAAACTCGTCCACAATTAATTCTGCTTTAGCTGCCAAAAAGCTGTCATGAGTCCAGTCCAGAACCAGGCGTTCACAATCCTGAGCAGTTTTACCCACTTCTTTGAGTGCTGATTGTAAGACTATGTGATGATGTTTGATCAAATGCTGGGCATCTTCATTAGCCCCGGAGTACTTTAGAGTTTGAAATGAAAACAAAGTAAAATCATCAGACGAGGTTTCATAGTGGTTCTTTTCCAAATAGTCAATTATCCTGAATGGTAAAGTGATACAAGTATCTGTATGGATCTCATCCTGCAGCAGCGCTTTCAATCCATCGATCCCAAATTGCATGTTCTCCGGGTTTGTGCATTCGTAGATTCCATCACTAAAAAGCAAATACATATCAGCGGGATTCAGGGATACGCGATCAATCTCTTCCTCATCATACCTGGTGTTTGGCATCCATCCCAGGGGAAGCGAGCCTTTTTTGTTCATGACCGTAATCTTGCCGGTTTCCTTATTGATCCGGATCAAGGGAGGGTGTCCTGCAGTAAGGAAGCGAAACTCCTGCAAATCCAAATCCACCACACCCATCAGAAGAGTTAGATAGTTATTACGGATAAACATGTCATTATAGAGCCGTTCATTCAGTTTGGTAAAGAGTTCCGCCATGGACTTGTCATCCTTGTAAGCTTCGATCATCAACTTGATGGTGGATTTGATCGCCGACATCAACAAAGCAGCCTGAACGCCATGACCGGATATATCCCCGATATAAACCACATACTTTGTATCACTCAGCATGATGCGGTCAAAGAGATCACCACCTACAGCTTCACAAGGCTGATAATAGGAAGAGAAGAGGATCTGATTGTCCAAATACACCCATTTGGGCAGCATGGCCTGTTGAATGTTTGCAGCAGTGTTGAGATCCTTGCGCAGGGTTTCAATCAGGTGTAGATTCTTTCGCTCCGCCCGTTTAAGAGTGATGGTATTATTCACTCTGGCAAGTAACTCCAGCTTGGAAACGGGTTTCTTGATATAGTCACTGGAACCTGCTTCAAATCCCCGATTCACGGATTCATCATCCTGATTTGCCGTCACCAGAATCACCGGGAGTTCGGGTTTTGCCTTATTCATCAATCGGCAGGTTTCGTATCCATCCAAACCTTTTCCCATGTGAACATCCAGCAAAACCAGATCAAAATTGTTCTCTATCACTTTCTGCAGAGCTTCTTCGCCGCTGTGACAGAAATCCGTAAGATAATCGTCGCGTCTCAAGATGTTTTTGATGATATTGATCACTACATCATCATCATCTACAATCAGGATCTTGGCATCGAGTTCCATATCTACCTCATTTTTGCTTTGAGTACAAGTCTATCTTCTGGAAAAAGAAGTCAAGCAGAATGTTTCTGAGCCCTGGAATTATGAAATAGCCAAACCTCCAGCAAACATCCATCCCTATTCATTGTCGTCACGATGCGGTCACAATGCCGTTACTTTTGTAACCACAAGGTAACCGCATCGAGACGGTAACCAATGGGGAAGTCGTATCTTTTCGAAGCTACACGTCAGGATGCAATAGGAATTGACAATAATACCCGCACAATCCGTATTGTTCAAAAATACAATGTGAGGTAATGATGCATATCAAGGATGCCCGGACTTATCGAGAAATTGTCCAAAGAGCAGAGGATTACCTTTCTCAGAGGGCAAATCCCCAGAATGTGATCAAATATTCCCGTTACTTCAAAGATGGATACAATGCCTGGGGTAATGATCTGACAGAAACCTGCGAAGTAATGAAACAGATCCTAAATGATTATCCTCAATTGACCACTGAGCATCTGATTGAATTGGGCAACATTCTTTTTCAGCATGGGAAATATGAGATGGGCAGCCTGGCGATCATGCTCTTGGAGAAACGTCTGAATGAATGTAATCGCGGGATATTTGATGGTTTGAAATTGTGGTTTGATCATGGTGTATCAAATTGGGCTCATGCTGATTATCTATGTTCAAAGGTCACTCCGTGGTTTTTGATACAGAACATTGTGGGGATCGATGATTTCAATTCCTGGCGGGATTCCACTTCGCGCTGGACCAGAAGAGCTGCACCGGTTAGCTTTATTAAGATCACGAAAACTGAAGATCCCCAAAAACTACTGGGATTTGTAGCTCCCCTGATGACAGATCCAGAAAGAGTGGTGCATCAAGGTACAGGCTGGTTCTTAAGAGAGCTGTGGAAAGTGCATTCAGAATTGGTAGAGGCTTTCCTGTATGAACATCGTAACACTGCCGCACGGCTAATCATTCAATATGCCACAGAGAAGCTATCCAAGGAGCAAAGACATCGTTTCAGAAAAGACAAATAGCAGCGAGTATTGACTACATAGTGAGTCCCATATAGTTAGCTGGAAACATGTCGTCGAGATATACTGAGTTCAAACAAAAACCTTGACGGAAAGCAAGCTATTGAAAAAAATCAACACGAAGCATAACTAAATGATTATTAGGGGGTT
>JALNYD010000251.1 GCA_023230025.1 Candidatus Cloacimonadota bacterium
CCATCACCAGAGCAAGATGATATTCGTCCGATACATCACTGACATAGGTGATGATATCAAACTGACCGTACTTGGTGGGCAAACTGGCTTTGGAAACAGACTGTACCAGTTTCTCTTTTTTGCGGCGATAGTGGATCAGATCCTCAATCGTTACTATTTTCAGGCCATGCTTGCGGGCAAATGGAATCAGATCATCCAGACGCGCCATTTCGCCATCTTCACGGATGATTTCGCAGATTGCACCAATGGGATTAAGCCCGGCTAGCTTTGCCAGATCAACCGCGGCTTCGGTGTGCCCGGCGCGTTTCAAAACGCCTCCCCGCTCTGCTATGAGGGGAAAGATGTGCCCGGGACGCATGAAATCTTCTTTTTTGCTGTTGGGATCTGCCAGAGCTCTCACGGTTTTGGCTCGTTCCCGCGCTGAAATACCCGTGCTGGTACCTTCGATAACATCCACAGAGACTGTGAACTTTGTGCCATGCCGTTCGTTGTTATGCTCGGTCATCAGGGTGATATCCAAACGTTTTGCACAGTCCTCCGAAATGGGTGCGCAAAGCAGCCCCTTGCCTTGGGAAATCATAAAGTTTACGTGTGAGGGGGTGATTAGGTCCGCTGCCATCAGCAGATCTCCCTCGTTTTCGCGATTCTCATCATCCACCACGATGATCATTTCACCGTTGGCGATGCTGTTTACAGCGTCCTCTATGGAGCTGAATACGGATTCAATAGGTTCAGATGCTTTTTCTACCACTGTAAGTTTTCCTCTAAGATCAGCTTATATGGATGGCTGTCTGTGTCAATAGCAAAATCACGTTCCAGCCAGTTTAAGGTATATATGAAGTCTTCCGGAAGGGGGGCAAAAAGATCCAGTTGTTTCCCCGATACCGGATGCCGGAATTGCAGACGCCAGGCATGCAAGGCCTGCCGCAAAAGATGAGAGGTTAGCAATTCCGTGGCTTTTCTCTTCATGTTTTGAGGCATCAATGAATGCACATAACGCCGGTTGTTGTACAACAAATCGCCTAGAATCGGCATATGCTGATGGGCAAATTGCACCCGAATCTGATGCATCCTGCCTGTTTCCAACTGCACTTTGACCAGGGCAAAGTAATGATAGTATTTGATGGTTTTATAAAAACTCAAAGACCACTTACCGTCTTCCGCCACACACATTTGCCGGGGATTGCTAAGCGATCTGGCAATGAAACACTCGATCCTGCCCTCAGGTGGGTCGGGAATACCGGTGGTAATCGCCAGATAGGTTTTCTTGATTTCCCGCCGGGCAAACATATCGTTCAAAGCTGCTTGCGTGGCATCGTTTTTGGCTACGATGATCAGCCCGGAAGTTCCGCGATCCAGACGGTGAACAATGCCAGGACGGCTGGGATGGCGTCCGCTGGATAGTTGCTCCCCAAAACGAAAGAGAATGGCATTCACCAGGGTGCCATTGGGATTGCCATGCCCAGGATGAACGATCATTCCCGCAGCCTTGTTGATTACAGCCAGGTCATGATCCTCATAGATAATCTCCAGGGGGATGTTTTCCGGTTGCATATCAACTGCAGGGGGTTCTGGCAGAGATATCACGATCTCATCTGCATCCTGCAGTAAATAGCTTTTCTTTACCGGAATGCCATTTACCAAAATGCGATCTTCGGCAATCAGACTTTCGATGAAGCTACGCGAGTACAATTCCTGCAGCCGCAGCTCTGCCAGATGCTTATCCAGGCGTAGGGGATCTGAAGAACTGAAGATAATCCTAATCTTGTTGTTCATGATCTGGTTGGGGTTGATAGTCAAAATCCAGAGTAAATACTGCCCCAGATGCATTCCCTTTGCGGTTGCGGATAATGGAACCCTTGATTAATACATGTTGAGAGCCTGTGGCGTCCATCAGATATTCATCGTAGATATTGTTTCCCATACGCAGGGAATCCTGCAAAACATCGAAGATATTGGCATAAAACTCGTCTTTGAACAGCAGTTCCTTGAGATTACTCTGCTCATCAACACTGGAAAAGCGCTGGCGAAACTTGTCGTTCAGATACGCCAGATCACCATTGATATTCACAATCATGACGGTTACCGGCAGTAGATCGATCAATTGCCCGATGCGTTGATGATGCTCATAGATCTTATCCGATTTTGCCGCATCAAAGCGCATGATGATATCCAGCATTTTTTGCAAGGCCAGGATCAAATCCTGAAAATCCCGGTCCTGATTCAACAGAGAACTCTCAATATCAAGCTGATAATTGCCATTGGAAATCTCTTCCACCAGGTCCTGTACCTTTCGAACAGAGCGGTGCAGGCGATAGGGCAGGTAGTTGAAGATAACGGTCAGATATACAAAGGTGCCAAATACAAAGACAATCATGATGGATTGGATATCACTGGCCAGGTGATAGATATCCGAGGCCTGACTGATGGTGTATAACACAATGACGAGTTGCAGGAGGATGATCAGAAACAAGATGCTGATCATGATGTGATAACGTTTCTTGAGCGATTGTTTCATGGTATCAATCCTTTTTCACAGTGGTTTCGTAGATCAGACGATCCACATTGGCTTTGGGACCCATCATGATCAGCACATCACCTTCATTAACCAGGTCATTGGCACCCGGCATATCGTTGATCCGTTTTTCTACCACGTTTCGCCCATCCTCAGTAACGGAGAGTGAGCTGTATCTTATGGCTATCACATTGACTCCCTTCTTGGATGGCAGCGCCAGCTCCTGCAATTCCCTGCCCACAAAGCTGCGAGGGGCAACCATCTCCATCACCACGTGCCCGCTGGAAAGGCTGATATATTCGCGTACATTCTTGGAAATCAGAGTTTTTGCCAACTGTGTGCCCACAATCTCTTCCGGCAATAAAATATGCTGCACACCAATCAGCTCCAGGATGCGGCCATGCAGGTGGTTTTCCACCTTGGCATAGATAATGCCTACCCCGATCTTCTTTAGGATTGCTGCGGTAAGAATGCTTTCCTGAATGTTGCTGCCAATAGCGATGATCACAGCATCCGCTTCATTCAAGTTCAACGAGCGTAAGGCTGGCTCATCGGTTGCATCCATGCAAATGGCAGCACTCACTCTTCCGGATACTTCATCAATCAAATCCTGACTCTTTTCTATGACTATCACTTCCATCCCGCTATCAAACAGAATGTTTGCCACAGTCATTCCAAATCTGCCCAATCCAATCACGGCATATCTGGCCATAACAATATCTCCTTAGCCGATTGCGATTTTCTCTTCGGCAAAACTAATCCTGGGTTGAACCTTGCGTAATGATAACGCATAGATCATGGTGAGCGGACCAATCCGCCCGATATACATTAGCAGCGTAATCAGCAGCTTGCCCACAGAACTCAGGTGAGGGGTGATGCCCATGGACAGACCAACGGTGCCAAAGGCAGAAATTGCCTCAAAGACCACCTTTGAAAATGCCTTCCCTTCCACGATCAGCAACAGGAATACAACCAAAAAGATAATCATCCCCGCCAGCATGATCAGGGAGGTGGCTTCCCGATGATTGGAAAGTGAAATCTTCCGGTTGAACAGCGTCAATTCTCGCCGTCCTCGCAGCATTGAAATAACGGAAATCATCAGCACGGCAAAAGTTGTGGTCTTGACTCCACCTCCGGTTGATCCGGGAGACGCTCCGATGAACATCAAGCCCAGACACACCAAAACCGTTGCGGGATTGATGATCGAAAAATCAATTGTGTTGAATCCGGCAGTGCGGGTAGTCACGGATTGAAACCAGGAACTCAAGATGCGCCGGCTGATGGAAAAACCCTGCATACTGCCATTGTACTCTGCCCAGTAGAAGCCGATGAAGCCAATTAACAGCAACAATCCAGAAGTGCAAAGAACAATCTTGCTATGCAGATTCAGCTTGCGCACTTTATCCTCGCCAATCACATAGCGATACAGATCGATCATCACCGCAAAACCGATCCCACCCAAGAGGATCAACAGCGTGATCGTGATATTCAAAAGTGGATTATCCACAAAGCCTATGAACGAATCTGAGAATAGTGAGAATCCTGCATTACAAAAGGCAGAGATGGAATGAAAGATCGAGCTGTACATTGCTTCGGCAGGGTTCATCTTTTGCGAAAACACAAAGAAGAGTAGAATTGCCCCGATCAGTTCAATGATGGCAGTAACCAGAACCACTACCTTAAGAAGCTTAAACACATCAAGCTGATGATTCTCACCCATCACAGAATACATCACATTCTCAATCTTCAGGGTGAGCCTTTGCCCCATAATCAAAGCAAAG
>JALNYD010000253.1 GCA_023230025.1 Candidatus Cloacimonadota bacterium
TAAACAGAATCCCTTCCTTATCACGAATCTGACGTATATACCAGGGTGTATTCAGCAGTGAGAGATTGGCAATCGAGACGTCCTTGCGGATGCCTTTGAGATACTTGTTTTTGTAGTCAAGGGCTTCCTTCATGGCAGCTTGGGCCATCTCAGATGGCTGAACATCGCTTGCAGGATGCACATACTCTTTGGCAAATGGATCTGCAACTGCCTGGGCATACCACAACGGGAAGGTATCATTATCTCCATTGGTAAAGATGATGGCATTCTCCTCCAGTGAGTTAAGGAAGTTGACTCCATAATCTAGCGCGATGAATTCATTGGAACGATCGTGAGTGTGATATTGACTGATCATGTTCCCGATTGGTAATAGCAGCATCAGAGCAGCCAGGATGTATTTCACTGTGTCCTGTTTAACCAGATTCACCACTGCCAAAGCTCCAATGCCCAGCCATACCGCCCACATATTATAGGCAACCACAAAGAAGTAATCCCGGTCACGAACTTCAGCATTGGAGAGATTCATCACAAAAACCATCACGATGGTGGTAAAGAGCATGATGCTGAAAAAGTAATTGAAGCTATGCCGGTTCTTTCTTCTTTGATACACAGCGCCAAAGACACCCAGGACGGCTACCAGCAGTGAGCCAATCATCTTGGAGATGGTGCTGGCACTGCTGATGATGGGTGCCAATATTCCATTGGGGAACCACTGCATCACAAAATAGCGTATAAAGTGATCACCCAACTGGTCAGTAAAGAAATTACCGCGGCGTGAAACAAAACTTGTATTTCCATACTGCTTGCGCAATACATAGTCTTTGAACATACTCAGGGTGCTGGGATGCCCTTCGTTGATAAAGGGACGATCAGCTGCCCGAATCATCAGATACAGATGGCTGGAAAGCCCGATCAAAACCAGAAGAATAGATAGCTGCCAGAATCTTTTGCCAAATACATCCCTGAGTTCATAGGCCATGATGATCAGAGTAACCAGGCCAAAGCCCCATTTGTCAAAGTCATCAATTCCCAGTTTGCTGCCGATGCCGCCAGCAATGAAGTAACCCGCCAATATCGCCATACTATAGCCCACAACCTTCAGCCAGAAGTTATCATTGCGATTGCCCTTTTGCAGCATGGGATACACGATGATAAAGAGCACTGCCGGGGCAATCTGTAATGCGGTTTGATGCACGCAGAATCCTACGAAGAACAGATAGACAATGAAGAGCAGAATATTCTGCTGGTTGTAATCCTCGGATTTTTCCACCCAGTACAAGGTTAACCAGAGAATAAAGTTCACAAAGAATACCAGGCCTGAATATACCTCAGCCTCAATGGCATTCATCCAGAAGGTAAATGAAAACGCAGTATATAATGCCGCAACAGTTCCGGCTAACATCGCTTCCCATGCTTTTACCTTCATCATGCTTACCAGTTTTACAGTAAAGAGATAGGTAAACATAACGGCAAAGGCAGAGGCAAGGCCGGAGATAAAAGCAGCAATCATGGCGTGGGAAAAGATCCCCCCAAACAACGAGGCTAATGCACGTCCAAACACTATATAGAAAGGATTTCCGGGAGGATGAGGAACGCCCAGGATGCTGATACAGGTGGCATATTCTCCACTATCCCAAAAGCTCATGGTACGAGCTTGAGTGCTAATATAGATGATCAGAGTAAAGGCAAAAATGATCCAGGCAACAAGGCGGTTTGCCTTCGCTGAGACCAGGGCTTGAGGCTTCAGCACGGCATCATCAAAACGCTTGACTGGTTGCGGTTTCTGATATTCAGTTTTCTTGGCTGTGTTTACACGTTTCTTCAATTCTTTGAGCTCGGCCATGGGTTCTCCTCTTATTCCTTCATACCTGTTTTCGCTGTGCTGGCAATGATCTGTTTCTGCGCCAGGAAAAAGAGCACTAAAACAGGCAGGATGCTAAATGTAGATGCTGCCATCAGCAAGGTTGTTTGTGTGGATGCTTCCTGATTGAAATAGCTAAGTCCCACTTGCAATACCCGCAATTCAGGACGGTTTATCATGACCAATGGCCACATAAAGCTATTCCAGCTTGATATCAGAGAGAAAATCGAAGCTGTGGCAATAATCGGTTTGGAAAGTGGCATAATGATCCGCCACAAGATGCCGAAAGTAGAGCAGCCATCAATCGCGGCCGCATCAAATAGCTCTTTGGGCAAGCTCTTGAAATGCTGGCGAAACAGGAAGATTGTAAAGATATTCGCAATCCAGGGCACAATCAGGGCATTATAGGTATCCAGCCAGTTAAGCTTATCCAGCAAGATATAGGATGAGATCATGTATATCGGTTGCGGTACCATCATCATGGATAGAAACAGGTAGAACAGAAAGTCTCTGCCCCGGAATTCCATCCTCGCAAAAGCGTAAGCCGCCAGCATCGATGTGATCAATACACCGATCAGGCTGGTAAAGGATACATACAGGGTATTGGCAAAATACAAACCAAAGGGGACTTTCTTGAAGGCCTTGATGTAATTGCTGAATTGCAGGCTGGGTTTCTTGCGTACCAGTTCAATCTGAGAGCTGGGCACTTCCTTGTATTCTTCAACGATGTTCAGCTCATCATCCAAAACATGAATAATACTGTTATCCCCTTTTTCCATAACCAGGAGTATCCGCTTGGTCTCTCCCCCCTGATTCCAGATGTGATATTCTTGTTTGGGAATAAACAGGGTCTCCTGTTTATTGAACTCTGATTGAGTCATCAAAGATGTTGATAGCATCCAGATAAAGGGTACCACCATTGTTAAGCCAAAGATGAGCAGTACTGCATATGTGATTAAGCTTCTGAACTTATCCATGCTATCCCCCTTAGTAGTTCACGTGTTTTTCTACACGTTTCTGGAAAATGGTTAAGGCCAGAATCAAAACGAACAGGGCAAGAGCCACAGCACTGGCATAGCCCATCTCCAGCATATCGAAGCCTTTTTCATAGATGTAATACACCACCAGCTTGGTTGTATTCAGCGGCCCGCCCTTATCGGTCATCAAATAGATCTGAGCAAAGGTTTGGAAGCTGACGATGGTGGTCATAATCAGGACATAGAAGGTGGTGGGTGATATCAGCGGCACAGTGATATGCCAAAATTGTTTACCCTTGCTTGCGCCATCGATCTCTGCAGCCTCATAGTAATCCTTGGAGATATTTTGCAAACCTGCAAGATAGATGATCGTGTTGTAACCAAGCGATTTCCACACCGTCATAATGATGATGCCAAAAAGAGCCTGGGATGGTCCATGTAAAAACTTGGGTAACTCCACGCCAATGCTCTGAAACATCAGATAAAAGATCCCACGGGATTCCGAAAGCCAGGCTTGTGGCGAGATACCGATATAACCCAGGAAGGTGTTTGCCAATCCAGTCTGCTCATTGAAGATCAGCTTCCACACAATCGACACCGCTACCAAAGAGGTGACATAGGGCATAAAATAGATTATGCGGAAGAAACTCTTGAACAGCTTGATTCGGTTCAAGAGCACGGCAAAAAGCAGGGAGAATACAATCGTTGCCGGCACTTGGATTATCACCAGCCAAAAGGTATTCAGCATTGATTGCCAAAACACCGGGTCTTTCATCATCGTAGAATAATTTGCCAGCCCGATGAACTTTCCTGTGCCTTGAATCGACCAATCATAAAACGAGATTATAAAGCTCATTATGATCGGGATCAAGCGGAAGGCCAACAGAATGATGAAGGCCGGTAGAATGTACAGATACGGGGAAATCTTCCATTTAGGTTTCATATCTCACCACCATTTTCCTTGTCGCCAGGCTTGCGATATTCTCGCCAATCCAGACCCAGCTTCGTGCATTTTTTATAGAAGTTCTCGCGGGTGATCTCTGCAATGCTTGAGGCTCGCAGGATATTCCCATTCGTTTTCGTTAATATATTATGTAAATACCGCCGTCCAAACTCGTCCTTGGCCTTTGCCCAGGAAGATTCATCCAGATTCAGGCCAATCTCTGAGCTTTCCTGGATCCCGGCAATGTTTTCAGGCAGATCATCAGGCTGAATCACCTTGTTCTCAGCCAGTACCACAGCATGTTCCATGGCATTGCGCAATTCCCTGATGTTACCGCTCCAGCGATGTCTAAACAGCATTGATAACACTCCCGGCGAGATCTTCAGCTCAGTTTTGCCGTATTTGGTGCAAAACTCCTTCACAAAAGCATTGGCGAGAATCTTGATGTCATCCCGCCGCTCCCGCAAAGGCGGGATATTCAATGTGATCACGTTCAGACGATAGAAT
>JALNYD010000252.1 GCA_023230025.1 Candidatus Cloacimonadota bacterium
TCTCCTATAAACCATTGAACGAGATGGGATAATGCTGTGTCAAGCTTTATTTCGCCCAGTATTTCACAAACTCATGCGAGAACTCATTGGAAATAGATCAGGTCATTGTGAACAGTCTCGTTTATCAAGTCAGTGAGTCAATTTCGTAAATAGCAATCTGCTGATGAACCCATTTGCTCTTTTATCTGGAAGATCCCCAAATATCAGAATGAGTATCATTACCAGGGTGATTGATTGCTACAGACATAGCTGGCTTGTATGATGGCACAAAATTGGAGGTGATGTATGCATTATTTTTGTTGACATTGAATAGCGATTCCATAAAGTTGACTTTATCTTTATAGGTAGTGTCTCAAAGGTTGGTGTAAATTAGGATAAGCCAGATGAAGAAAAAGGTTGAGCCGGATCCCACTCTTTGTTTTGATGGTTTTGAACAAAAACTAAAGAACAAGGAGACGATCATGACTCAACCGAAGAGAAAGAAAGATGAGAAGGCGGAATTGGTCAAGCTAATTCAGTCGGTAATCCCGGGAGACTTTGTTAAAGTGTTGGAAAACAGCATACAAAGGATAGTGGAAGAAGAGGTAAGTATGGTACTTGGAGCAGATCCATATCAGCGTTCAGAAGCCAGGACTAACTATCGTAATGGTTACAGAGAGCGCAAAGAACCTCTCGGGACAGGAATTGGTCCTGTGAACATAAGCATACCAAAGCTGAGAAAAGGTGGTTTCTATCCCACGATTTTGGAACAATACCAGCGGGTTGACCGGGCTTTGATCAGCATCATCAGTGAGGCCTACATTTCCGGAGTATCCACTCGCAAGATGAATCAGTTATTCCATGATCTTGATATTTCCGGTATTGACCGCAGTTTTGTAAGTCGCTGCTCAGCTCAAATTGATGCGGAAGTAGATGTATGGAAAAATAGAGCACTGGACACGCGCTATGCCTATATCTGGTTAGATGCGATTTATACGAAGATTCGGACAGAACGGGGAGTAGTATCAACTGCTGTTTTGATCGCTATTGGACTCAGAGAGGATGGGCATCGTGACGTGCTTGGTCTTCATTTGGGCAATAAGGAGAGCTACTATAACTGGAAGGACTTTCTTCAGCATCTGAAAGCCCGTGGTTTGGAGCGCAGTGAACTCTGGATCAGCGATGAACATGATGGTCTTATCAAAGCAATAGAAGAGTGCTTCCCTGGCCAGCAAAGGCAACGCTGCATCGTCCACTGGATGCGTAATGCTCAGAGCAAAGTATCCAAGACAGATCTAATCTGGTTATTACCGCTCTTGAAGGACTTGGTGGGCTCCAGAACCGTGGATTCTTTTGAATTGGCATGGAAAGAGCTTATTAATACGGCGCAAGCCAAAGGAAAGGATAAACTTCTGGACTGGCTGGATAGCACATTCCATGAAATTTCAGTATATCTGGAGTTTCCCCCCTCACATTGGAGCAAGATAAAAAGTACCAATCCTTTGGAGCGTCTCAATGAGGAGCTTAGACGCCGTGAGAAATGCATCCGAATATTCCCCAATGAGGAAAGTTGTATACGTCTGTTCGGGGCTATCCTGCAAGGATATTCGGAGGATTGGACAAGTGGAAAGCTATATCTTTCAGAACCACTGGATAGGATCAGAGATCACCGGAAGAAACCCATAGCATTGGAGTCGACGCGCGACGGGCTGAAGCCCTGCTCCGTCGGCTACGCCTCCTCCGCAGGGCTTCAGCCCGTCGCAATGAGGTCACTTTGAAAATAGTTCTTGACGCGGAAACAAAGTTTAAAACAATGTAATCGGTCGCTTGACCTTACATAGAGTGTGAGAAACTGAGGATAGTAAGAATGTCCTCAAATAACCTGAGAAACAATGAGTTGGAATTTACACCAACATTTGGGACTCAACTTCTTTATAGGAGGCTTAAATGAAAAGACTAAGAATTGCTTTTTTACTCTTACTTATTTTAGCTCTATTGTCAGCCTGTTCTGATAAGGACGACGAGGACTATCGCTATCCCCTCAAAGTGGGAAATACCTGGACAATGCTCAACACCATTGATTACTATGACATCCATGCTGAAGAAATGGCTACAGAGATCGACACCGTTTATATAGAAGTTGCCGAACAGATCGAAAGTCCCACTGGGGAGCTCTGCTATCGGGTGGAATACTGGTACTCATCCGATCCTGATCATAATATCGGCTATGACATGGTTGTCAATAGAGAGGATGGCGTCTATCAGTTAGGTTGGAAACTTGGCTACGGTTTGGGTCCCTTCAAAGGAATAAGCCTATCCTATCACTGGACTCCCTTTGGCTTTGGAATCCGGGATACCAATCCCAAGAATGAGGAGGTGTGGCTTACAACGCCAAAGTTGATCCTACCCTCCAAATGCGAAGAAGGCTTTTCCTGGATTTATGGGCCAAACCAACACCATCTGGAAGTCGGTTACTGGATAATGCCCCAGGAATCGGTTACGGTTCCTAATGGTACCTATAAATGCTATGTCCGAAAGAGCAATATTCTGGAGTTGGAAGAACCCCTGGATGTATTTGATTTGTATGCCAAAAAAGGGCTGATCAAGTTTTACTATGAGAGTAGCTCGGAAATACTTGACTCTAACGGTAACCTCATAGGTGAGTTCCCCTTTAATCAAAAAAAAGAGCTGATCTCCTGTGATCTGAACTAGACTCTTACCTTGCGAAGAGCCCTGTTGTCCCTGCTTGAGATATCAGGCAATTCCCCCAAAAAATTGGGCTTTTGTGTGGATAACTATGTGACTTATCCACATATAGGTATAGTAGATGTCCTAACAATTGAAATTGTGATTCCTGAATCCACGACTTATCCACATGATGACTACGGCAACCTGGTTGGAACGGTGGGTTGTGTATTGTAGCAAATTAGCTATGACACTAAATACAGCTCGAAAACCCGTAGGTGCCAGAAATGATTCAATTCAGTTTTTACTTTCAAAGAAAGCATATTACGAAGCTAAAAACAGATGAAAAACGAGACAAAAATATGTTTTAATGATTTGCAAAATAAATCTATACAAAAACGACGCCCCTAATAATGTTGGTCTACCAAAACGACAACAAAGGAGCGTCGATATGAGTAATACAATAAATGAAACCCGCAGTTTTATGCAAGCTAAATTTGCAGAGTTCTGCAAAAAAGTTAGCCGGGAACAGACCAGACCCGTGCAAAAGTTCTACTATGATATGCTGATGGGTCTATGTGGAACCGGATCTCCCTCTCTTCACAACTTCGCCAGGATGCTGATGGACAATTGTTCTCTGGAAGAGCCTGAGGACTGGTGCTCATTCTGTGAATCCCAAACTGTTCACTCTGAGGTGGAAAAAGCAGTGGAAGTGGTGAATCTGCCCACGAACATCTCGGAAGAGAATCTATCCGGCCGCATTGATGTGGAGAGGCTGCTGAAGACAGGCCTTTTCCCTTGACTGCTGCTGAAGCATTGCAAAGCTGTATTCTAAGCTATAGTAGTATTTGATTTGAATCAGTTACAAGGAGTTTTAATGGCCATCTCGCATTTGACAAAGTTTGTTCTGCGGCGTCCCTCGATGTTTTTCTGTTCCATCCGTCTAACCTCATTATGTTCACAAAACTGTATGCAATGCGGCATTCCTTCACAATCCGACGGGAGCTTTATCGCAACCAGGGATTTTGCAATCATCGCCGGCAAATTGAAGAAGTATGGAACCCGGGTCTTCAATCTTACGGGGGGAGAGCCTGCTCTGCATCCTGAGCTGGAGGAAATCTTCCGGATTGCTTCTGACCTGGATTTCATGGGTGTGAATCTCCTGACCAATCTCTATTATCCGGAAGCCAGGCAGGAGAAAGTGATCGAACTGGCGGTTCGCTATGGGATTGGCATTCACACTTCGTATGATGGGATTGGAAAAACTGCCGACACACTGCGGGGAGCCAAAGACGTGCAAAAGACCGTGGAACGGGGTATGAAGATGATCAATGCCTTGCGCAGCAGTGGGGACTATAAACACAAACCTACGGCAACAGTGGTTCTGAGCGCTTTGAATATCAATCAGTTATCCGGGATCATCCAAAACCTGGAGGAACTGGATTGGAACATGAACATCGATCTCTACCGCTGGGGTTCCAGTAACCATCGCGAAACTGATCTCCTGAAAATCAAAGATCCTCAACAGATAGCTGGGGCAATTCAACAGATCCGCAAAGTGAAGAATCTGAAAACTCCCCTTTGGTACTATGACGGGATATTGAAGCATCAGGCGGGTGAGCAG
>JALNYD010000254.1 GCA_023230025.1 Candidatus Cloacimonadota bacterium
GCCGCCTATTCCGGTTCCGGTGAATGGCTGCTCTCATATTCGCACATCGAAAAGCTGAACGACAGTGATAATCAGTGGCAAAAGGAATACTACCCCGCGATCTCGGCCGGGATCACAGCTTTCAACACTCCGCTGAAGCTACAGGCCGAATTCAAGACCGTGGAAAAGCAATCCAACACAGACGAATCCAGCCACTATGAACCCAAGCTCCAGGCAGATTTCAGCCTTAACAAACTAGCCTTATCCTTGGGCCTTGCCAGCCATTGGGAAGATTTTTCCAGCATTGCCGAAAGCCGCTATATGCCAAGCATTGAGGCAAAATATCCCCTCTTCAGCCATAGCGACATCCTGATCTTCGCCGGTAAAGAAGCCGGCGGAAAGGTCTGCCGAAACGGTGTATGCCGCTTTGTAGCTCCCTTTGAAGGAATCAAAGCCGAACTTACCACCAGATTTTAGGAGTCTGATATGAAATACATCACCCTCATCGTCTTGCTGCTGGGCTTTAGCATCCTGGCAGCCGATCCCACAATCTATCCCACCACCAGCCTGGTGGAAAACTTCGGTGCCACCTGGTGTGATGCCTGCGAATCTGCCCTTGATGGCCTGGACGTGATTGCCAATGATACTCAACCCGGCGAAGTCATCTTCACCCGCCTGCTCACCGAAAGCGGTGAATACTCCTCCCCGCAGGTCGAAGGCCGCTTCTTTTATTATGATGTACAAGGTTTACCAGCGGTGATCTTCAATGGTAAAACCCGCGTTGACGGCTCCGGCGAAGGCATTGCGGATGGAAGCCAGTATCACAGCGCCCTGAACAATTCCCGCTTTCTGGGCTCCAATCTGAAGATGCAGATCCCTTCCTTCGTTCCCGCCACGGGAAATATGACTCTCAATATCGAGCTGCTGAACCCCGAGATCAGCATCTCTGATGCCAAATTGGTCTATTACCTGATTGAAGATAATATTGATGACGAGCTCACCCATATCCTCAGGTATGCGTATATTCAGGATTTTGCAATTGCCTACACCGGTGAAGCATTGCAGATAGACTACACTTTTGATATCGATGATTCCTGGAATGCAGACAACCTCTGGGCTGTGGCTTTTGTGCAATCGAACAACAAAAGCATCCTCCAAAGCGCCAGCAGCCAGGAAGCTTCCCCATATCTGGTGCAGGCTGCCCTGCCCATGAATATCTTGATCCATGGCAATGCCGGTGGACAATATGTATCACCTGCCTTTTACATCTACAACCTGGGCTTGGACGACAGCTATACCCGCCATATCGAAGTTATCGATGCTCCAGCGGATTGGTATTTCAACTATTGTGACGTGGATGGCAATTGCTATCCCGGCTCCATCCAGATTCCCTTCTCCCTGGCCGCTGGTGAATCTGTCGCCTATGACCTCAATCTCACCATTGGCAGCCCCGGAGTTGCCCACTTTGACTTTGTGATCAGCTCCAGCAACATCGGTGAATACAGGATTCCCTTTACTTTTACCACCTCCACTTCAAATAGCGATGCCCTGGCTCCTGCAAGCCTTAACCTCGTGCAGGCATATCCCAATCCCTTCCGGGATAACCTCTCACTGCAGATCGAAAGCCTCAAGGATCTGCAAGACACTACCCTTCAGGTCTTTAACCTTAAAGGACAACAGGTAAGAAGCCTGAACCTCCAACAAATACGCAGGGGCACAAACAATCTGCAGATCGATCTGAAAGACCTGCCAAACGGAGTCTATTTCTACAAACTCCGCGGAAGCTCCAGCACCGGAAAGCTCCTGAAAATCCAATAATGGAATCTGGCAATACTCTCTTTGCCTTTCTTTTAACCCTGTTTGCGGGCCTATCGACAACGGTAGGCTCGCTAATGGCTTTTGCTTCCAAAAAGTTCAGCCCAAAGTTCCTCTCCGGTGCCTTGGGACTCTCGGCCGGAGTGATGATCTATGTAAGCTTTGTGGAGATCTTTCCCAAAGCCAAAGATTCTCTTGCCCTGGTCTATGGCGAAGTAAACGGATATTGGATGACCCTTCTGGCCTTCTTTGCCGGCATGGGCTTGATCGCTCTGATTGACTTCCTGGTGCCCTCATACGAAAACCCCCACGAAATGAAGTATATGGATTGCGAAGAAAAGAAGAAAGCCATTCCCGACGATAAGAAACTGATGCGGATGGGCTTGTTTTCAGCGCTGGCCATTGCCATCCATAACTTCCCCGAAGGCCTGGCAACCTTCATGGCAGCAGTCAAAGACCCTACCCTGGGTATCAGCATCGCCGTAGCCATCGCTATCCATAACATCCCGGAAGGTATCGCCGTCTCGGTACCGGTGTTCTACGCCACCAAAAGCCGCAGCAAAGCTTTCATCTATTCCAGCCTCTCGGGATTATCCGAACCCGTAGGCGCTATCCTGGGCTTCTTTTTGCTAAAACACTTCATCAGCGATGCCGCCTTTGGCCTCGTCTTTGCAGCCGTGGCGGGAATCATGATCTACATCTCCCTGGACGAACTTCTGCCCACCGCCGAGGAGTATGCCGAACATCATGTGGCAATCTCCGGTTTGATCGCCGGCATGGTGATCATGGCAGTATCACTGGCGTTGTTTATGTAGTTTCAGGAGTTTTGAGGTTCTAAAAGTTCTCCTTTGCCGTATATGTGGAGATATCGCTGCGTGGTTCAGGCTAATCAAAAAGCGTGGAAACTGGAACAGAAGCCTGATTGCACTGACTTGATGGACACTACAGAATGTTTCCCGCAGATGTGCGCCGATAAAAAAGCGCAGATTTACGGAGATTAAATTTAGCCAAGCAAGGCCAGCAGTTTGGAAGTCATCTGCAGATTTAGTGCCGCGAAGAGCTTGCCGGCCAAATCGTAATCCTTGCTCAGGATTCGGGTGAGTTCATGGTATCGATAGCTGCTAACCTTCACTTCACCCATGGCCATCACGAAGGCAGTGCGATGAGTGGGCATTACGAAGTTCATCTCACCAATCAGGCTGCCGGCTGGCAATCGGGTAATCTCGAGGGGTTTGCCATCCTCGCTTTCGATGTAAACCAGCACCTCTCCCTCATCGATGCAAAGAATGTCTCTGGTACGTTCTCCGGCGGAGATAATAAGCTCTTGTGGCAGATAGCTGTGGCTATGCCGGGCGCATTCGATCTTGCTAATATCCTGCTCATTCAGATAGCGGTAAAGGGGGTGGTCACACAGTTTCTTCATCATTTTTCTTATGGGTCATTTGGGCGATTTTGAGGCATAGGCTGTCGTTTAGTGCAGCCTGGATCTGAGCTCGGGGCTTTGGCTCAGGGATGTTTTCGATCACTTCATAGGGGCAAAGCAGGATTTCCACAGGTCCTCCGGCTTTAAGATAGTAATCCGGAATATCGGAGCAAAAGAGCCCGGCTTCCAGATCAAGCTCACCGGGATAGACGTTTCCACTCTTAATCCCCGCTGCAGAATAGCGGCTCAGCCTGCCACTCTGCACGATCAATACAGCTGCCACGTCCCGAGGATGGATCACCTCTCCGGCTTTCAGGCTGCGCTTTTCACACCGGGATACAAGCTTGGCCATGTCCTCATCACTGAGATATTTGAACAAGTCATTGTCCTGATTGCGGATAAAGATATTCATATCAACTCCGTTTTAGCCTGAACAAGGCCACAATATAGGTGAAGGCGATGATCAGCAGGCTTGCCAGCGCGTCCATCAGTACAATGGAAAACTCATGACCAAACACCTGCATTTCATAGCTGAAGAAGGCATTGCTGTTTCTCTTGCTATAACGCCCCTGGCTGGTATTCACCAGAGAGCTGCTCATTTGATTTTGATATCTGCTCTGGGGATGACCATCCACAAAGTTCTGATAATCACTGGCCATGCTCAGGCTCAAATCCGCGGTCATCTGTTTTGAGCTAATCAGCTCTTTGCGGCTCTCGCTATAGGCTTTCTGCTTACGGTTGACCAGATTGTGCCTTACACTGCCCACCACCAGTCCCTCCACCAGCCAGCGGGAGGGGATCAGTTGGCAAAACTCCGGGATATCAGCGGCTTTATTGATCCTCAGCAATGGATTCATTTTGGCAAATTCGATCACCACTCCACTGAACATAATCTGGGGGATGATCACCAAAGGCAGGATGTTGATCACCGCCGAGCGGTCTTTGATCATTCCGGAAAACATCAGTCCCAGGCTATAGCCCGTCATTCCGGAAAGGATGTAAAAGATGATTTTGGGCCAAAAGAAACCCCGATGGTCCAGCACCAGGGAGGATACCAGATAGAACAGC